>JASHVF010000045.1 GCA_030039615.1 Gammaproteobacteria bacterium
ACTTCCTGCTGGATGCGCACGTGATCGCCGAGATCACCAACTACACCCATTACGGCAATGACAATCTCGCGGCGCGGCCGCTGGTGCGAGCCGAGATCCTCGCCGACCCGGCCATCTATCCGCCGCCCGCGGTGCGCGCGCGGCTCTACCTGCCGACGGAGTTCGACGTGCACTACCAGCGCCTCAAGACCCGCACCTGGACGCGGATCAAGAACGGGCTCTGATAGCATAGCCGCGTGCACGCCGCCGCTCCCGCAGCCGCCGACAGCCAGCGCCACGCCGGGCGCCGCCTCGAGGTGGCGCGCGCGCTCGGCGCCGTGCTGCCGGCCGACTGCCTGCTCGCGCGCGAGGAGGAGCTGCGCCCCTACGAGTGCGACGGCCTGGCGGCGCATCGCCAGCAGCCGCTCGTGGTCGCGCTGCCGCGCACCGAGCGAGAGGTGTGCGACATCGTGCGCAGCTGCCGCGACCTCGGCGTGCCGCTGGTGGCGCGCGGCGCCGGCACCGGGCTCTCCGGCGGGGCGATGCCGCACGGCGAGGGCGTGCTGCTGTCGCTCGCGCGCCTCGATCGCATTCTCGAGATCGACGCTGCGGCGCGCACCGCGCGCGTCCAGCCCGGCGTGCGTAATCTCGCGGTGTCGGAAGCCGCCGCGCCGTGCGGCCTCTATTACGCGCCCGACCCCTCTTCCCAGCTCGCCTGCACCATCGGCGGCAACGTGGCGGAAAACTCCGGCGGCGTGCATTGCCTCAAGTACGGCCTCACGGTGCACAACGTGCTGGGCCTGCGCGCCTGCACCATCGACGGCGAGCTGATCGAGCTCGGCGGCGCGGCGCTCGACTCCCCCGGGCTCGACCTGCTCGCGATCACGCTCGGCTCGGAAGGCCTGCTGCTGATCGTCACCGAGGTGCTGCTCAGGCTCGTGCCGAAGCCCGAGCGCGCCCAGGTGGTCATGGCATCCTTTGACGACGTCGGCAAGGCGGGCGACGGCGTCGCCGCGCTGATCGCCGCCGGCATCATCCCGGCCGGCCTGGAGATGATGGACCGCCAGGCGACCGCCGCCGTCGAGCCGTTCGTGCGCGCCGGCTACGACCTCAACGCGGAGGCGATCCTGCTCGCGGAGTCCGACGGCACGCCGGAGGAAGTCGACGAGGAGGTGGCGGCGATCGAGAGCGTGCTGCGCGCCGCCGGCGCCACCGCGCTCGCCGTTTCGGGTTCTGAGGCGGAGCGACTGCGCTTCTGGTCGGGCAGGAAGAACGCCTTCCCCGCCGCCGGCCGCATCTCGCCCGACTATTACTGCATGGACGGCACCATCCCGCGCCGTGCGCTCGGCGAAGTGCTGCGGGCCATCGGGCAGATGGAGAAGAAGTACGGCCTCAAGTGCATGAACGTGTTCCACGCCGGCGACGGCAACCTCCATCCGCTTATTCTGTTCGACGCCAATCAGCCGGGTGAGTGGCAGCGCGCCGATCGCTTCGGCACCGAGATCCTCGAGCTGTGCGTCGGGCTCGGCGGCACCGTCACCGGCGAGCACGGCGTCGGGGTCGAGAAGTTGAATCCCATGTGCGTGCAGTTCTCGGATGCCGAGCGCGCCGCGTTCTTCGCGGTGAAGGCGGCCTTCGATCCCTACGGGCTGCTCAATCCCGGCAAGGCGATCCCGACGCTGCCGCGCTGCGCGGAGTACGGCCGCCAGCGCGTGCACCGGGGCGCGCTCGCCCACCCCGAGCTGCCGCGATTCTGAAGCCCATGGAGCGCCCGCTCGCGGAGCTGCGCACCGCCGTGATGGAGGCCCATCGCACGCGCACCGCGCTGCGCCTGTGCGGCGCGGGCACCAAGGACTTCTACGGCGAGAGCTGCCGGGGCACGCGCCTCGAGCTCAGCTCCCATCGCGGCGTCGTCGAGTACGCGCCCTCCGAGCTCGTCATCACCGCGCGCTGCGGCACGCGCCTCTCGGAGATCGAGGCGCTGCTCGCCGCCCAGGGGCAGTTCCTCGCCTTCGAGCCGCCGCAGCTCGGCGGCGACCCGACGCTCGGCGGCGTGATCGCCACCGGCCTCTCCGGCCCGCGCCGCCCGCGCGCCGGCGCGGCGCGCGACTTCGTGCTCGGGGCGACGCTCCTCGCGGTCGACGGCGCAGTGCTGCGCTTCGGCGGCAAGGTCATGAAGAACGTGGCGGGATTCGATGTCTCGCGCCTCTTGTGCGGCTCGCTCGGGATCCTGGGTCCCATCACGGAGGTGTCGCTCAAGGTGATGCCGCTGCCGCGCGCCGAGGTGAGCCTGCGCCTCGAGCTCGGGGAGGCGGAGGCGCTCGAGGCTTTCAACCGCTGGGCGGGACGTCCGCTGCCGATCTCCGCCACCTCCTGGTGGGACGGCCTCGCCTCGGTGCGCCTCTCCGGGGCTCCGGCGGCGGTGCGCGCAGCCTGTGCGCAGCTCGGCGGCGAGACGCTCGAGCCGGGCGCGGCGCATGCATGGTGGCAGGAGCTGCGCAGCCAGCGGCACACGCTCTTTGGCGTCGCGCCGAGCCTCTGGCGGCTGTCGGTGCCCTCGAACACGGCGCCGCTCGCGCTCGCGGGACGCAAGCTCATCGAGTGGGGCGGCGCACTGCGCTGGTATGCGACCGAGGGCGCGCCGGCGGACGTGCGCCGCATTGCCGCCGCCGCCGGCGGCACTGCGCTCCACTGGCGGGGCGGCGCGCCGGGCGGCCGCTTCCATCCGCTCGCCCCCACCGTGCTCTCGATCAGCAGGCGTCTCAAGGCGCGCTTCGATCCGCACGGGATCTTCAATCCCGACCGGCTGGTGGCCGGGCTCTGAAGCATGGAGACCCGCCTCGCCGCGGCATTCCGCGGAACCCCGCAGGGCGCCGCCGCCGAGGCGATCCTGCGCGCCTGCGTGCACTGCGGATTCTGCAACGCCACCTGTCCGACCTACCGGCTGCTGGGCGATGAGCTCGACGGCCCGCGCGGGCGCATCTACCAGATCAAGCAGGTGCTCGAAGGCTCACCGGCCACGCCCGTCACGCAGCTGCACCTCGATCGCTGCCTCACCTGCCGTAACTGCGAGACCACCTGTCCCTCGGGCGTCGAGTACGGACGGCTGCTCGATATCGGCCGCGCGGCTGTCGACGCGCAGGTGCCGCGCCCGGTGGCGGGCGCGCTGTACCGCCGCCTGCTGCGCGCGGTACTCACACGCCGCTCGCTGTTCGGCGCCGCGCTGCGTCTCGGGCGGG
>JASHVF010000395.1 GCA_030039615.1 Gammaproteobacteria bacterium
CAGGCGCCGCGGCCGCGGCAAACAGGGTCAGGCACGAGCGCAGCTTGAGGTCATCCGGGCTGCCGAAGATCTGGTGCGCGCTGCGGCCCTGGATCGAGAGCAGGGCGCGCGTGCACTCGCGCAGCCGTTGCCCGAGGAGCGGGTGCGCGAGATAGGCGCGTGCCTCCCCGAGACCCGCGATCCCGAAGCGCCGTGCCGTCGCGCTCACCCCGAGACCCTTAAGCTGCGGAAAGATGAACCACATCCAGTGGCTGGTCTTCTCGCCGGCGGCGAGCTCCTCGAGCACGCGCGGGTAGCAGCCCTGCTGTGCCTCGAGAAAGCGGTCGAGGTTGTAGGCGTCGCTCATCGGGCTGCTGATTGGTTCTTGCGGGGTCTCTCGACTATTCTATGCTGGCGCCGCAATCGACCAGAACCAGTGCCGCGGCCCGGGGGTCCGCCCGAGAGTATGAACAGGTCGCCGGCAGTCCTCGGCGCGCTGCTCGTTGCCGTGGCGGCAGCGCCCGCCTGCCTGCCGGCTTCGCTCACACCTGAGCTGCAGAAAAAGGTGGAGGCTGCGACCTTCGAGGTCGTGGTAAGGAAGCCCGAGAAAGAGACCATCAGCTACGAGAAACCTCTGCCGCTCGAGCTGATCCCGTTCGCCGAGCGTACCGATGCCTACTGGTCCGTCGGCACCGCCTTCGCGATCGCTCCCGACACGCTGGTGACGGCTGCGCACGTCATCACTACCGGCGTCGGCAGCCAGTTCGGCACCCCCGCGGTGCGCTCGACCGACGGCAAGGTCTATGTCATCGATCGGATCCTCAAGTTCGCGGCGCACGAGGATTACGCGGTGTTCACCGTCACCGGTGCCCCGCCGATCGTTCCCTTCGATACCAATACCGCGCCCGCGATCGACGAGCCGATAATCGCCGTCGGCAATGCGCTGGGCGAGGGCGTGGTCGTCCGCGATGGGCTGCTCACGTCCCGAACCCCAGAGCAGCAGGATGGCAAATGGAAGTGGCTGCGGTTCTCCGCGGCGGCTTCGCCCGGAAACAGCGGCGGACCGCTGCTGGACGCCCAGGGCCGCGTGCTGGGGATCGTCATTGCCAAGTCCCCCAACGAGAATCTCAACTTCGCCTCGCCGATCGAGCTGGCTCTGAACGGTGCGCAGCGCGCCAGCTTCGACATGCGGCAGTCCTTCAGCGTGGCGCCGATCCTGAAAGGTTCGATCGTCGCGGAGATGAAGGACACGTTTGCGCTGCCGCTCCCCTACGCCGAGTTCGCGCGCAACTGGCGGTCCGCGTTGCAGACGTACCTGAAGGGCAACGAAGCGAAGCTGTTCGCCAGCCAGGCCGCCGAGGTGTTCCCAAAGGGTCAGTCGGCGAAGCTGCTCGCGAAGGTCTACGCCTCGCCCGATCCCGCGCTGCTGAGTCAGGACGACGATCACTCATGGGATGCGCGGGCCTGCCCCAATTCCAGCGAGACTCCCTTGCCGGGCGATGCGCGGATCTGGTCCTGCCCCCAGGGCTTTTTCCGCGTGCAGTATCCCTTCGGTACCGTGGACGAGCACCGCTACGCAAACTCCAGGGAGTTCATGGACCTGCTCCTCAAGGGGTTCAAGTTGCCGCGCCAGGTCGGGACGGAGCAGGTGCGGATCACGTCACTGGGCGCGGCGCAGGAGGAGTTGCCCCTGTCCGACCGGTTCGGCCGGCGGTGGCAGCGGCGAATGTGGTCGCTGGGTTATGCGGATTTCTACGTGGTGGTGTTCGCGCTGCCGACGCCCGACGGCTACGTGGGACTCATCTACGTCACGCCGAGCATGCTCCTCGACACGGTATGCGACCTGGGGCGTATCGTGGCTGATTACCTGTATGTTTCCTATCAGGGTACATTGCCCCAGTGGCGCGCGTTTCTCGACCGAGCCGATCTGCGGCCCGCGGTGCTCGACCGCGTCAAGCTGCGATATGAGATCGGCAAGAGTCTGCGCTTCGAGTCGCCACGACTGGAGCTCGACACCAAGGGCGTGCTGAACGTGTCCGCCGACAGTTCACTCGACCTGCAAATGACCTACATGCTGGATCACGACGCTCTCGCCTGGGACGTCGGCGGCGTCGTGATCAAGCAGGACCGCGACGGCAAGACCTATCTGGCCGCCTACCGTCAGGCCAGGCCCGGCGACGATGCCGACAAGGATGCCCGCGAGCGCTGGCAGCACATGAGCAGGCGCGACGGAGACTACAGCGGCACGCCGGGACACGACGAGCAGTACAAGACCTTCTGGGTCCGCTCGGTGGTCGCCGGCGAGGGCCACGCCGACGATGTCCTGCGGCCGTTGTATGAGGTCGTCTACAACACCAACGCGTCGGTCCTGCCGCGCCAGATGGATGACATTCGGGAGCAGCTGGCAAAAGACCTGCGGGTCATGGAGTAGCAATGGCGTCGCGGCGCGACCTCGTGCGGCGAACGCGCACCCGGATTGCAGGCGCCGCTATGTGCGCCGCGGCCGTATCGGCCGCCGGGCCGTCACCGCAACCTCCCCCGACGGCGCCGCAGCCGAACTCATACGCATCGCCGCCCTTTACACCGATTCCGTCGAGGCCCCCGCCTCCAGTCCAAGAGATCCGCCGGCCGCAGTTCGTCAACGTGCAGCAGCTCGATGCAGCCATCGACGAGCTGCGGCGGACGAGTTGGCAGCTCGCATCCATGTACGGGTCTCTGAAGGACTCGCGCGGCAGAACCGCCACTCAGGACGTCGACGAGTGGCTGCTGACGCCGGCGCACGAGACCGAGTTGAGCAACCTGCGTGCTACCGCCGCGGACAAAGCGGCCAAGGGCGACAAGAAAGAAGCCCTGGCAGCGTTGAACCTTGCAACCGGCGCGGTTCAGCACGAGACGTACATGGCCGGCGTGCTCAACTTCTACTGGAATATGTGCGGACTTGCGGCAGTGCACTTCGCCAACCTGCAGACGATCGTAGCCCGCATCTCGCCGCCGCAGCATGTGCAGGACGCAGCCGTCAACATGATTGCCGCGCGCGTCGCCAAAGATCTGCAGCAGGCCATGGCCGCCGCTCCCGCCGAGCAGATAAACGATATGGAGCGCCTCAAGAACGGGCGCCACGACCTGCTGCAGGCGCTCAACGAGGCGCGTGGCCGCTACGCCACACAGCTCAGTCAGCAGCAGCGCGCGCAGACCCCGGAGGAGCTCACTTACCCAAGCGACACGCCGTGCGCACCGGCCGTGCCGCGGACCTCAGGCAAGGAGCACCCCGCGTTTGCGGCCGACAACGCATCGCCCGAATCCTTCTATCCGGACTCGAGCCGGCGGGCGGAGTACGAGGGCAGCGTCACCGTGAAGGCCTGGGTGTCCGCCCATGGCTGTGCCGAGAAAGTGGCGGTCTATACCTCATCGGGCATCGCAGAGCTCGATCAGGCCGCAATACGCTGGGCGCAGCAGGCTCACTTCCAGCCCGCCGAGCGCGACCACGAGGCGGTCGATGACACCCTGACGTTCGTGGTGAAGTTCGTGCTGGGACCGGAGCAGTAGGTCGCGCCGGCCAAAGCGTCAAGGCTCGGGCGGATTGTTGGCACGCAGGAACGCGACCGAAGCCTTGAGCATCTGCAGGCGCGTCGCGCCGCGCGACAGCCAGTGGTCCTCGCCGTCG
>JASHVF010000396.1 GCA_030039615.1 Gammaproteobacteria bacterium
CGCGCTATTCGCCAGCCTTGCGCTCTCGCTCCTCGGCGCCTGCGGCCATGGCGGCGGCGGCGTGGCGCCGGGCGGCGCCGGCAGCGCTTCCGACGGACCAACCCTGGTCCGCGGCGGCGGGCCCGATCCCGACTCGCTCGATCCACAGAAGGTCCGCGGCGCCGAGGCGCAGGGGATCGTCCGGGACCTGTGCGAGGGGCTCACGACCCTCGACCACGACGCGGCGGTTGCGCCCGGGGTGGCGAGCCGCTGGAGCGTGAGCGCCGACGGCAAGGTCTACACCTTCGCGCTGCGCCCCGAGGCGCGCTGGTCGAGCGGCGAGCGGGTGGTCGCGGCCGACTTCGTCGCGGCCCTGAGGAGGCTGGTCGATCCGGCGACCGCCTCGGGCTACGCGCAGTACGCCGACGTCATCGCCAACACCGACGAGATCGTCGCCGGCCGCAAGCCCCCCGAGACCCTCGGCGTCGCCGCCCCCGACGAGGCGACGGTCGTCATCACGCTCAGCGCGCCGGCGCCCTATCTGCCCGCGCTGCTCTCGCACCCGAGCACCTGCCCGGTGCATCGGCCGACGCTCGCCGCGCACCCCGAGAGCTACGCCCGCGCCGGCGTCATGGTCTCGGACGGCGCGTTCGTGCTCAAGGAGTGGGTGCAGGGCTCGTACGTGCTGGCGGTGCGCAACCACCGCTACTGGAATGACGCCGCGACGCGCCTGGGCGCCGTCAAGTACCTGATCATTCCCGACGAGAACGCCGAGCTCACGCGCTACCGCGGCGGCGAGCTCGAGATCACCAACGTCGTGCCGCGCGGGCAGTTCGACTGGATCCGCGAGCACCTCAAGGGCGAGCTGCACGTCTCGCCGCAGCTCGATACCTACTACTACGGCTTCAACCTGCGTCGCGCGCCCTTCGGCAATTCCCCGGGACTGCGCCGCGCGCTCTCGGAGGTGATCGACCGCGAGAAGCTCGCCACGCTGGTGCTGCGGGTCGGGGAGCTCCCAGCCTACGGCTGGGTGCCGCCCGGGACCAACGACTACACGCCGCAGTCCTTCGACTACCGCGGCGAGCCCATGGAGGCGCGCATCGCCGAGGCGCGCCGCCTGTACCGCGAGGCGGGCTACTCGAGCGCCAGACCGCTGTCCTTCGAGCTGCGCTACAACGCCGGCGAGGTGCACACCAAGCTCGCGCTCGCGGTCGCCTCGATGTGGAAGGAGGCGCTCGGCGCCGAGGTGCGCCTCACGCAGGTCGAGTTCAAGACGCTGCTCCAGGACATCGACCGCGGCGAGGTGGAGCTGTTTCGCTCGAGCTGGGCGGGCGATTACAACGACGCCTACACCTACGCGCAGTACCTGAAGAGCGATTTCGGGCTGAATCTGCCGCACTACCACGGCGAGCAGTACGACGCGCTGGTGAGGCGCGCCGCCGCCGAGGTGGACCAGAAGGCCCGGCGCGCGCTGCTGGAAGAGGCCGAGCGCGTCATGCTCGCCGACCATCCGCTGATGCCGCTCTACTTCTACGTCAACAAGCACCTGGTGAAGCCCGCCGTTCTCGGCTGGTACGACAACGTCATGAACGTGACCTACAGCAAAGACCTGGGACTTGCGCTGACGCCATGAACTGGCATCTCTTCGCGGGATTCCTCGCCATCACCATGGTGCTGCTGCTGGCGCCCGGCCCGATCGTGACGCTCGTGATCTCGACCTCGGCGACCCGCGGCGTCCGCGCCGGCCTCATCACGGTGGCCGGCACCACGACCGGCAACGCACTGCTGCTCGCCGCGATCGCCTTCGGCCTCGACTGGGTGCTGAGCCACGCGGTGTATCTCTTCGAGGCGCTGCGCTGGTTCGGCGTGGCCTATCTGCTGTGGCTCGGGATCCAGGCGTGGCGCCACGCCGGGCAGCCCTCCGCGGTAGCCCCGCCGGGCCACGTGTATTTCCGCCGCGGGGTGCTGGTGGCGCTCACCAACCCGAAGACGATCGCGTTCTTCAGCGCGTTCCTGCCCCAGTTCGTCGACCCGCGCCTGCCGGCGGCCGCGCAGCTGACGCTCATGTGCGTGGTCACGGTGCTGCTCGCGGCGCTGAGCGATTCCTGCTACGCGATCGCCTCGGGGCTCGGGCGCGGCTGGTTCCTGGCGCCGGAGCGCGCCCGGATGCTGGGGCGCGCCTCGGGCATCACCCTCATCGGCGGCGGGATCTGGCTGTCCCTGGCGCGGCAGTCAGGATGAGGTGCCGGTTCTACCGACCTCATTCGGTAAGTTCGACGTGCTCATCCCAGAGATCCACAGCTGCCTGCATGGAAAGCCAACTCTCGGGAGTCGTGTCCAGGAGCTTTGCCAGACGTAGCGCCATCCCGGGCGAGAGCGCGCGCTTCTCGTGCAGCAGCTCAGACACCGACAGTCGACTCACACCGAGCCGGTCGGCAAACGCCGCCTGGGTCATCTTGAGCGCCGGGAGTACGTCCTCGCGAAGAATGGCCCCCGGATGAGTCGGGCGGCGCCTCGGGCTGCGCATCGTATCCATCAGTGATAATCCTCCAGGTCAACATCCCACGCGTGCTCACCTTCAAAACGGAAGGTCAAGCGCCAATTCCCCGACACCGGCACTGCGTACGTGCCCTTTTGTAATGCGTCACATTACAGAGTCAGGTGCGCGCTACTTCCCGATACAGAAGCTCGAGAAGATCCTGCCGAGCAGGTCGTCGGAGGTGAACTCGCCGGTGACCTCGGC
>JASHVF010000397.1 GCA_030039615.1 Gammaproteobacteria bacterium
ATTCCGGTGCCGCGATCGAGCAGCGTGACCGCGGTGAAGAACAGCGCCGCCGCCGCCAGCACCATGAGGCCGAAGGCGACGCCGAGATTCACATCCGAGGTGCCGAGGAAGCCATAGCGGAACGCATTCACCATGTGCAGGATCGGGTTCACGTACGATATCCGGCGCGCCCAGTCGGGCAGCAGCGAGATCGAGTAGAACACGCCGCCGAAGTAGGTGAGCGGCGTCAGCACGAACACCGGGATCCAGTTCACCTGCTCGAAGTTCTTGGCGAACAGCGCGTTGAGGAAACCGCCGAGCGCGAAGATCAGCGAGCTGAGCAGCACCGCCGCGAGGATCACCAGCAGGTGATGCACGTGCAGGTGGGCGAAGCACAGCGACACGACCATGACCGCGCTGCCCACCAGCAGGCCGCGCACCACCCCGCCGGCGGCGTAGCCGCCGACGATCACCCAGTTCGGCAGCGGCGACACCAGCATCTCCTCGACGTGCTTGCCGAACTTGGCGCCGAAGAAGGAGGACACCACGTTGCCGTAGGAGTTGGTGATCACCTGCATCATGATCAGCCCGGGCGCGATGTACTGGCGGTAGTCGAAGCCGTCCATGGCGCCGACGCGCCGGCCGATGAGGCTGCCGAAGATCACGAAGTAGAGCGTCGCGGTGACCACCGGCGGCACGATCGTCTGGCCCCAGATGCGGATGATGCGCCCGAACTCGCGGATCACGATGGTCTTGAAGCCGATCCAGCGCACCACGCCGAGACGCAGCGGCGGCGCCGGCGTCGGCAGCGCCACGCTGCTCACCCGCGCGCTCCGGCACGCTCGGCCGTCGGCGCGGCCGCCGGCTCGAAGGCGCCGCCGCGCTCCTCGGCGGCGCGGCCCTCGACCAGGCGCATGAAGATCTCCTCGAGGCGATTCACCTTGTTGCGCATCGACAGCACCTCGATGCCGAGCGCCGACAGCCGCGCGAAGATATCGTTGAGATTCTCGTCCTTCGAGACCTCGACTTCGAGCGTGTGGTCATCGACCAGCGTGGTCACATAGCCCGGCAGCAGCGGCGGCGCACTCAGCGCATCGCGCAGGTTGAGCACGAAGGTCTCGACGTGCAGCCGGCGCAGCAGGCTCGACATGCGGTCGCGCTCGACGATGCGCCCGCCGTTGATGATGGCGATGTTGCGGCAGAGCGTCTCGGCCTCCTCGAGATAGTGCGTCGTGAGGATGATGGTGGTGCCGCGCGCGTTGATCTCGCGCAGGAAATCCCACATCGAGCGGCGGATCTCGATGTCGACGCCCGCGGTCGGCTCATCGAGGATCAAGAGCCGCGGCTCGTGCATCAGCGCGCGGGCGATCATCAGGCGGCGCTTCATGCCGCCGGACAGGGCGCGCGAGATCCCGCCGCGCTTGTCCCACAGCTGCAGCTGCCTGAGATACTTCTCGGCGCGCTGCCGCGCCACCGGCCGCGGGATGCCGTAGAAACCCGCCTGGTTCACGACGATCGTGAAGGGCGTCTCCCAGAGGTTGAAGTTGATCTCCTGCGGCACGATGCCGATGCAGGATTTGGCGGCCTCGAGCTCGCGGTCGATGTCGTAGCCGAAGACGCGCGCCTCGCCGGCGGTCTTGTTGATGAGCGAGGTGACGATGCCGATGAGCGTGGTCTTGCCGGCGCCGTTGGGCCCGAGCAGCGCGAAGAAATCGCCCTGCTCGACGTCGAGATCGATGCCCTTCAGCGCCTCGACGCCGTTCCTGTAGGTCTTGGTGAGTCCGCGGACCGAGAGCGCATTCATCCGGTGAGGATCGGGCGTCGCCCGGCGGGGTGCAAGTCGCTCCGGCGGGGGATTGACCGCAATCGCACCGCTGCGGCCCGCTTGCCGCTGCGATCGCGCGTGATGGAAGCCGCTGGCGCTGCCGTCAGCGCTGCGCGTCGTGGGCGCGGTCCTTCCCGGACCTGGCGGATTTCGCAGCTGTTTTCTTGACCCGCGTGCGCCACACCTCGAACGGATCCCAGCCGCGCTGCTGAGCGGCGGCCTGCTGGCGGGTCGCGACCTGGGTAAAGTCCTCGTTGGCCGCGGCGCTTTCCACGTGCCGCTCCAGCCGTCCTTCAGCTCTCTCTAGGGTCATCGCCGTCCTGATGTGCTGATCGTCAGCGCTCAAAGCGCGTTGTTGTTGAATGAGTCCGCTACCGCTGTCTGCGCGGGGCGACAGCGGGCAAAGAGTCTATGTCCTATGGCCGCCAAAAGCGACAGGCTAAGTATTTGATTATGTAACCATCTTTACGTTTTGTGATGCACGTCACGGTTCCCGGCGGCTCACTCGGCGAAATAGCGGGCCAGATACTCGTCGAACGTGCCCCGGTCGCTCTCCTCGATGCGCCGCTGCGCGAGGAGCGACTCCCGCGCCTGCCCGCTGAATTCCTTCAGGCGCTCCTCGTTCGGGGGGTAGAGGTCGAGGAAGTACGCCTTGTGCGCCGCCGACATGCGCAGCGCCAGCTCGAAGAACGATTCCCCGCCCGCGAGTCCGCTCATGAGGCGCGCCGAAGGCGTGAGTGCCACATCGTCCACCTTGGCAAGCTGCGCGGCGAGCGCCTGGGTGTAGGGCCGCGCCGCAGCGCCGCGGTCGAGGATCTCGCACAGGCCCGCCATCGAGTCGAGGAGCTCGCGCGCCCACTCGCGCAGCGGCACGCTGCGTCCGTCGCGCGAGAGCA
>JASHVF010000398.1 GCA_030039615.1 Gammaproteobacteria bacterium
GCCGCGACAGTCGATCCATGCCTTTCTACGAATACGAATGCCAGGCCTGCAAGTTCTACACCGAGGTCATGCAGAAGATCAGCGACCCACCGCTGACCAAATGCCCCTCGTGCGGCAAGCGGCGCCTGAAGAAGCTGGTGTCGGCGCCGGTGTTCCGCCTGAAAGGCGCCGGCTGGTACGAGACCGACTTCAAGTCCGACAAGGAGAGCAAGCGCAACCTCGTCGGCACCGATAAAGAGGAGGCCAAGACGGACGGCAAGGCCGAGGCGAAGGAGGGCACGTCCGAGGTAAAGGACGGCAAGCCCGAGGCGAAGGACACCAAGCCCGAGGTCGCCAAGGCTGCCGAGGGCAAGCCGGCCACGTCGAAGTCGGCCGGCCCGCGTCGGCCGGCGAGGAGCACGAGGCGCAAGAGCACACGGCGGACCCGCAGATGACACCCGAGGTCGAAGCTCCCGCAAAGCGCCCGGAAGGCGCGTCGCGCCGCTGGAACCTGCGGCGCTACCTGGTCGCCGGGGTGCTGGTGTGGCTGCCCATCCTCGCCACCGTCTGGGTGGTGAGCACGATGCTGCACATCATGGACCACACGCTGCTGTGGCTGCCGCCTGCCTACCGGCCGCAAGCGCTGCTCGGCTTCTCCATCCCGGGCGCGGGCTTCGTGCTGGCGCTCATCGTGCTGCTGCTCACCGGACTCCTGGTCACCAACCTCATCGGGCGGCGGCTGGTGGTGTGGGGCGAGGAGCTCCTCAACCACATCCCCGTGGTGCGCAGCGTCTACGGAGGCGTGAAGAGCTTCGCCGAGAGCGTCTTCTCCCAATCCAACTCGTTTCGCAAGGTGGTGATGGTGGAATACCCGCGCGAGGGCGCCTGGAGCATCGGTTTCCTCACCGCCGACGACGTGCCCGAGATAAGCCAGAAAACGGGCGAGAACCACGTGGCGGTGTATGTCTCCTCGGCGCTCAACGCCACGGCCGGCTGGCTCATCGTCGTGCCGCGCCGCATGGTGCGCGAGCTCGACATGTCGGTCGACGCCGCCTTCAAGATGATCATCACCTGCGGCGTGGTGGTGCCGCCGCATCCTCCGGCGCTCAAGTCGCAGGTGGCGAAGCCCGCGGCGTAATCTGCGTGCAGGCGATGCGTCTCACCGGGCGTGGTGCGCCGCTCGAGCTCACCGAGCTCGAGCTGCCGCCGCCGCGCGCACACCAGATACTCATCGCCGTCGAGGCCTGCGGGGTGTGCCGTACCGACCTGCACGTGCTCGATGGCGAGCTGCCGGACATCCACTGTCCGCTCACCCTGGGCCACGAAGTCGTAGGCCGGGTGCTGGCGGCCGGCTGTGACGCGCGTTTCCAGCGGGGCGCGCGTGTCGGCGTGCCGTGGCTCGCCCACACCTGCGGGGTGTGCCGCTACTGCCGCGCAGGACGCGAGAACCTGTGCGTGGCGGCGTGCTTCACCGGGTATACGCGCGACGGCGGCTATGCGCAGCAGATGCTGGCGGATGCGCGCTATTGCCTGCCGCTATCGGAGGGACCCGCCGCGGAGCTGGCGCCGCTCTTGTGCGCCGGGCTGATCGGTTACCGCGCCTACCGTGCCGCGGGTGACGGCGCGACTCTCGGGCTCTATGGGTTCGGCGCCGCGGCGCACCTGCTCGCGCAGCTGGCGCGCAGCGAAGGCCGCCGCGTCTTCGCCTTCACGCGCCCGGACGATGGAGCGGCGCAGCGCTTCGCGCTCGAGCTCGGCGCGGTGTGGGCCGGCGGCTCGGATCAGCCGCCGCCCGAGCCGCTCGATGCCGCGATCCTGTTCGCCCCGGTGGGCGCACTGGTTCCGGCGGCGCTCGCGGCCGTGCATCCGGGCGGACGGGTGGTATGCGCCGGAATCCACATGAGCGATGTGCCGGCCTTTCCCTACCGGCTGCTCTGGGGCGAGCGGCAGGTGTCCTCGGTCGCGAACCTCACGCGGCGCGATGGCGAGGAGTTCATGGCGCTCGCCGCGCGGCTCAAGCTCACCGCACGGGTGCAGACCTTCGCGCTCGCCGACGCCAACCTGGCGCTCGAGCGACTGCGCAGTGGGGCGCTGACCGGCGCCGCCGTGCTCGAGATGGCTGCATCGGCCGCGGTTGCGGGGCCGTCGGCGCGTCCGTAACATCGCGCGCCTCATGCGCTCACATTACTGCGGACAGGTCAATGAGCAGCTCCTCGGCAGCGAGGTCACGGTCGCCGGCTGGGTACACCGCCGCCGCGACCACGGCGGCGTCATTTTCGTCGACCTGCGCGATCGCGAGGGACTGCTGCAGATCGTGTTCAATCCCGATCTTGCTGCGGTGTTCGCCGAAGCCGAGCGGCTGCGCAACGAGTACGTGGTGAGCGTCACCGGCACGGTGCGCGCGCGACCGGACGGCACCGTGAATGCACACCTCGCCTCCGGGAAGGTCGAGCTCATCGCGCGCCGCATCGAGCTGCTCAATCGCTCCGACCCGCTGCCGTTTCAGCTCGATGAGCAGGTGGGCGAGGAAGTGCGGCTGCGCTATCGCTATCTCGACCTGCGTCGCGAGGAGATGAGCCGGCGGCTGCGGCTGCGTCACCGGATCACGCGGGCCATGCGCGCCTACCTCGACGGCCAGGGCTTCGTGGACATCGAGACGCCGATGCTCACCAAGGCGACCCCGGAGGGGGCGCGCGACTACCTCGTGCCGAGCCGCACGCATGCGGGCAAGTTCTTCGCCCTGCCGCAGTCGCCGCAGATCTTCAAGCAGCTGCTGATGATCGCGGGCTTCGACCGCTACTACCAGATCGTGCGCTGTTTCCGCGACGAGGATCTGCGCGCCGACCGGCAGCCGGAGTTCACGCAGCTCGACATCGAAACCTCGTTCCTCTCGCAGGACGAGATCATGGCGATGATGGAGGGTCTGGTGCGGCACTTCTTTCGCGAGGTGCTCGGCACTGCTCTGCCGGAGCCGCTGCCGCGCATGAGCTACGCCGAGGCGATGCGCCGCTACGGCTCCGACAAGCCGGACCTGCGCATTCCTCTCGAGCTCGTCGACGTCGCGGATCTGGTGAAGGAGTGCGACTTCAAGGTGTTCGCGGGCCCCGCCAGGGACCCGCAGGGGCGGGTGGCGGCGCTGCGGGTGCCTGGGGGCGGCGCGCTGCCGCGCTCGGCGATCGACGAGTGCACCGCGTTCGTGGCGCGCTACGGCGCCAAGGGTCTCGCCTACATCAAGGTGAACGAGGGTGCCCGCGGGCGCGACGGGCTGCAGTCCCCGATCATCAAGTTCCTGAGCGACGCGGCGCTCGCCGGGATCCTCGAGCGCACCGCGGCGGCCGACAATGACCTCATCTTCTTCGGCGCCGACCGGGCCGCCGTCGTCAACGATGCGCTCGGCGCGCTGCGCCTGAAGCTCGGCCACGACCTGAAGATGGTGGCGAGCGGCTGGCGGCCGCTGTGGGTGTTCGATTTCCCGATGTTCGAGTGGGACGCCGATGCGAAGCGCTGGGTGGCGATGCACCACCCGTTCACCGCGCCGAAGGACCCGGACCCCGCGGCGCTGCGGGCAGCGCCCGCTGCGGCCCTCGCCAAGGCCTACGACATGGTGCTGAACGGCTCGGAGATCGGCGGCGGCTCGGTGCGTATTCACCGCCAGGAGATGCAGTCGACCGTGTTCGAGCTGCTCGGGATCGATGCCGAGGAGGCGCAGAAGAAGTTCGGCTTCCTGCTCGATGCGCTGCGCTTCGGTGCGCCGCCGCATGGCGGCATCGCCTTCGGACTCGATCGGCTGGCGATGCTGATGGCCGGCGCCGACAGCATCCGCGAGGTGATCGCTTTCCCCAAGACGCAGACCGCGGCGGATCCGCTCACGGATGCGCCCACCGAGGTGAGCGAGGCGCAGCTGCGCGAGCTGCACGTGCGGGTGCGCGTGGCGCCGCCCGCAAGCTGAGCGGGGTCGGACCATCGCACCCGTCGTCTACGTGCATGGTCTGTGGCTCCCCGGCGAGGAGTCGCTGGTGCTCAAGCACCATCTCGCGCAGCAGTTCGGTCTCGAGCTCCACTGGTTCCGCTACTTCGGGGCGTCCGAGAGCA
>JASHVF010000399.1 GCA_030039615.1 Gammaproteobacteria bacterium
GGCATCCGCGGCAAGCGCTTCGCCATCATCGTCAAGGACGGCGTCGCGGCGACGGTGAACGTCGAGGAGCCCGGTGCATTCAAAGTGTCGGCCGCCGAGCACATCCTGGGGCAGCTATAAACCAGCGCGCTGTGCGCGGGCAAAAGCCGCGCCTTTTGCCCGCGTGCGGGCGGCACTCGCCGGGTTGGCCTGCAGAAGGCGCCGCAGGCGCTTTCTGCCAATGAACTAAGACACCAGCTTCTCGATCTCGGGGATGATCTGGAACAGATCCCCGACGAGGCCAAAGTCCGCCACCTCGAAGATCGGCGCCTCGCCGTCCTTGTTGATCGCGACGATGGTGCGCGCGTCCTTGATGCCGGTGAGGTGCTGGATCGCGCCGGAGATTCCCACGGCCACGTAGAGCTCCGGCGCGATGATCTTGCCGGTCTGCCCCACCTGCATCTCGTTCGGCGCGTAGCCGGCGTCGACCGCGGCGCGTGAGGCGCCGACGGCCGCCCCGAGCTTGTCGGCGAGGCTGTAGAGGATCTTGAAGCCATCGGCGCTGCCGAGCGCACGGCCGCCGGAGATCACCCGAGCCGCGGTCTGCAGGTCGGGGCGATCGCTCCTGGCAGCGGACACCGAGATGAAGCGCGTATGGGTCGGCAGCTCGACGCTCACCGCCGCCTTCTCGATCGGCGCCGAACCGCCGCCGCCCGCAGCCTCGAAGGACGCCATGCGCACCGTGCCGACCACCTTGGCGGCGCCGTCCGCCTCTACGCTGAGGATCGCATTGCCGGCGTACACGGGCCGCCGGAAGCGCGTCGGGCTCTCGATCGCCATGATGTCGCTCACCTGCGGAGCCCCGAGCAGGCCCGCGATGCGCGCCATCAGGTCCTTGCCGTAGGTGGTCGAGGGTCCGAGCACCAGGCTGAACGGGCCGGCGAGAGCTGCGATCTGTGGCGCGAGCACCGCGGCGAGCGCGTGCTCGTTGGCCGGGTTCTCGACCGTGAGCACGCGCGCGACGCCGGCGAGCTGCGCCGCCTGGGCGGCGACCGCGGCGGCGCCCGCGGCGCACACCACGACGCTGATCTCGGCGCCGCTCAGCGCGCGCGCACAGCTCACGCACTTGGCGGTGCTGACGTTGAGTCGGCTGCCGTCGTGCTCGGCGACGATGAGGATCTTGGTGCTCACAGGATGCCCTTCTTCTTCAGCTGCTCGATGAGCTCGGCGGCGTCCTTGACGCGCACGCCCTTCTGCCGCTGCGGCGGCGGCTCGAATTTCACCAGCTTGAGCTGCTGGCGTTGCTCGACGCCGAGCGCCGCCAGCGTGAGGGCATCGAGCGGCTTTTTCTTGGCCTTCATGATGTCGGGCAGCTTCACGTAGCGCGGCTCGTTGAGGCGCAGGTCGGTGGTGATGACCGCCGGCAGATCGACCTCGAGCGTCTCGAGGCCGGCGTCCACCTCGCGCGTAACGCGGGCGCTCCCCTGACCCACGAGCTCGAGCTTCGAGGCGTAGGTCGCCTGCGGGCGGTTCCACAGCGCCGCCAGCACCTGGCCGGTCTGGCCGTTGTCGTCGTCGATCGCCTGCTTGCCGAGGATCACGAGGAAGGGCTGCTCGCGCTCGATCAGCTTCAGCAGCGCGCGCGCCGCAGTGAGCGGCTCGATGATGCCGTCCGCCTGCACGTGCAGCGCGCGATCGGCCCCCATGGCGAGCGCGCTGCGCAGTTGCTGCTGGCAGTCCGCCGGACCGACGGTGGCGACGAGCACTTCCTCGGCGCCGCCGCGCTCCTTGATGCGCAGCGCCTCCTCGAGGGCGATCTCGTCGAAGGGATTGACGCTCATCTTCACGCCGTCGGTCACGACGCCCGTGCCATCGGGCTTGACGCGGATCCTTACGTTGAAGTCGACGACGCGCTTGATACCGACCAGGATGCGTTTCATAGACCTTCAAGTATAGCGGGCGAGGCGGGGCGGTGTTGCCGGCAGACGCCACGGCGTTGACGGATTGCGCGCGCGCTCCCTAAAGTCGGCGCCCATGCTGAGCTACGCGCTGCGTCGCCTCGCCGTCGCCGTTCCGACGCTGCTCGTGATCATCACCCTGTCGTTCGCGCTCGAGCGGCTCGCCCCCGGCGGTCCCTTCGATCAGGAACAGACGCTGACGCCCTCGGTGCGCGCCAATCTCGACCGCCTCTACGGGCTCGACCGTCCGCTGCCGGTGCAGTACGGACGCTACCTCGCGGCGCTCGCCCGCGGCGATTTCGGCCCCTCTCTCAGCCAGCGCGATTTCACCGTCGGTGAGCTCATCGGCCAGGGGCTGCCCCTCAGCGTGACGCTGGGACTGGCGGCGGTGCTCGCGGCGATCCTCGCGGGCATCCCCGCGGGGGTACTCGCGGCGCTCGCGCGCGGCCGGGGCCCCGACCGCGCGCTGACGGGGCTCGCGGCGCTCGGCATCGCGTTGCCGACCTTCGTGACCGGTCCGGCGCTCGCGCTGCTCTTCGGGGTGTACCTGCACTGGCTGCCGGTCGCGGGCTGGGAGCGCGGCGCGCCGCGCTACCTGGTGCTGCCCGTGGTGCCGCTCGCCGTGCCGGTCGCGGCCTACCTCGCGCGTCTGACGCGCGCGAGCCTCCTCGAGGTGCTGCGCACCAACTACGTGCGCAGCGCGCGCGCCCGCGGCTTAGGCGCCGCGCGCGTACTCTGGCGGCATGCGCTGCGGCCGGCGCTGCTGCCGGCGGTGAG
>JASHVF010000400.1 GCA_030039615.1 Gammaproteobacteria bacterium
CTTCGGACTTGTTGGCGTTGTCGACCGAGCCCTCCACCTCACCCAATACCTTATCGAACTTGCCGCCGAGATGGTCGAGCGCCGCCCAGTTCTTGTACTCGACGACCAGATAGATGTCCGGATCGTTGGGCCCGCGCGGCTCGACCACGATCACGCGATAGCCGGTGATGAGCCCGGCCTTCTTGGCCGCTTCCTGCTCCTTCTTGAAGGTGGTCGCCAGCCAATGCATGTAGTCATCGAAGTGCCCGTCGACGGTTCGAATCGCGCTGACATTGATGACCGGCCCGTCGCTCCAGTCGCGGCCGTCGGCGAGGGCCGTGGCCGGGAGCGCCGTGAGACCGATGAGTCCGGCGAGCACACAGAGACTCTGAGTCACGCGTTTCATGACGGATTACTCCTGGAAAGTCGGGCGTTTGTTGGTAAGGTTCTGGCCGTGCCGCCGGGACAGGCAGCCACCCGCCGCGTGCCCGGAGAGCGGGGCTACGCTACGCCCCGGGCGCGAGCGCGGCCAGCGCTGCGGGCCGGCGCCGCGCCGGGGTGCCTTGAGATCGGGGCTGCGGGCTGGTATAAAGCCCGCCCCGGGAACCGCCTCGGCCCCCGGGAGGTGTCCAAGTACCTGATTTCTCTCAAGGTTGCATCTATGTCGCGCGTTTGCGAGGTCACCGGGAAGAAGCCTGCGGTCGGTAACCGCGTCTCCCACGCCAACAACAAAAAGCGCCGCCGCTTCCTGCCGAACCTGCACACGCAGCGTTTCTGGCTGGAGGGCGAGAAGCGCTGGGTGAGGCTGCGCCTCACCACGAATGGCATGCGCACCCTCGAGAAGAAGGGCGTCGACAAGGTCGTCGCCGAGCTGCGCGCCCAGGGCGTGAAGATCTGAGACGGCGGCACCCGGAGAGTCACCCATGCGCGAGAAGATCAAGCTGCTGTCCTCGGCCGGAACCGGCCACTTCTACGTGACCACCAAGAACAAGCGGCTGCACCCGGACAAGCTCGAGGTGCGCAAGTTCGACCCCGTGGCGCGCAAGCACGTCGCCTACAAAGAGTCGAAGATCAAGTGATCCGCGCGCGCGTCCTCCCGGCGCGTGCCTGAGCTCCCCGAAGTCGAGACCACGCGACGCGGCATCGCGCCGCACGCGCGCGGGCGCCGTATCCGGGCGCTCGAGCTGTACGAGCGGCGACTGCGCTGGCCGGTGCCCTCGCGTCTGCCGGCCGAGCTCGCCGGGCAGCGCATCCGCTCGGTAGCGCGGCGCGCCAAGTACCTGCTCCTGAAGCTCGAGCGCGGCACGCTGCTGCTGCACCTGGGGATGTCGGGGAATCTGCGCGTGGTTGCGGCGGGGACGCCGCGCCGGCCGCACGACCACTTCGACCTGGTGCTCGATTCGGGCCGCGCGCTGCGCTTCAACGATCCGCGCCGTTTCGGCAGCCTGGTGTACGTGCGCGGCGACCCGCTCGCGCACCCGCTGCTCGCGCACCTCGCGCCCGAGCCGCTCGGGCGCCAGTTCGACGCCGACTATCTGTGGCGCATCACGCGGCGGCGGCGCGTGGCGGTCAAGCAGCTGCTCATGAACAGCCGCCTGGTGGTCGGGGTCGGCAACATCTACGCGAACGAGGCGCTGTTTCGCGCCCGCATCCGTCCGCGCCGCCAGGCGCGCTCACTGTCGCGCGCGGAAGCTGCGCGTCTGGTGCGCGCGGTGCGCGCCGTGCTCGGTGAGGCGATCCGCGCCGGCGGCACGACGCTGCGCGACTATCTCAAGGCCGACGGCGAGCCGGGCTACTTCCGCCAGCGCCTGTACGTCTACGAGCGCGCCGGTGAAGCCTGCCGCCGCTGCCGCACGCCGGTGCGCGCCATCACCCAGGGCCAGCGCTCGACGTACTATTGCCCGCAATGTCAGAAGTAATCCTGCGGCATCTTAGTAGCGTCGACCCGGTGCTCGCCGGCGTGATCCGCGCCGCGGGCCCCTACCGCAACGAGCCCGAGCCCCTCTGCCCGCCGTTCCAGATCCTGGCGCAGGCGATCGCCCACCAGCAGCTCAACGGCACCGCCGCCAATACCATTCTGGCGCGGCTCATCGCCTCCTGCGGCGCGGGTGTCTTTCCGACGCCCGAGCAGATCCTGGCGGCGCCCGCCGCGCAGCTGCGCGCCGCGGGCTTCTCCTTCGCCAAGGTGGCGGCCCTCAAGGATCTGGCGGACAAGGCGCTCGCGGCCGTGGTTCCCGACCGCGCGGCGCTCGAGCAGCTCGACGACGAGGCGATCATTGCGCGCCTCACCCAGGTGCGCGGCGTCGGACGCTGGACGGTCGAGATGCTGCTCATGTTCCATCTCGGCCGGGAGGATGTGCTGCCGGTCGATGACTTTGGCGTGCGCGCGGGATTCCGCGCCGCCTACGGGCTGCGCACGCTCCCGCATCCCAAGGCGCTCGCCGCCTGGGGCGAGCGCTGGCGGCCGTACCGCAGCGCCGCCGCCTGGTACCTGTGGCGCGCGCTCGAGCTCGCACGCGCCGGCGGCCTGCCGGCGCCCGCCGAACGGGTGCGTCTGCCGCGCGTGCCGCGGCGCCGGCGCGCGAAATCCCCTCGCCCGCAGCGGCGCACTGCCCGGGGCAAGCGCCCGCCGCGCGCCCGGCGTGTCAAATCCGCCGGCGCTTCTTCAGCTCGGCTTCGACGATCGGATGCACGAACTCGGCCACGTCGCCCCCCAGCACCGCGATCTCGCGCACCAGCGTCGAGGAAATGAAGGTGAACTGCTCCTGCGGGGTCAGGAACACCGTCTCGATGTCGCGGTCGAGATGGCGGCTCATGTTGGCGAGCTGGAACTCGAACTCGAAGTCCGATACCGCACGCAGGCCGCGCAGGATGACGCTCACCTTGTGCTGGCGCGCGAAGTCCACGGTCAGGTTCGAGTAGCCGAGCACCTCGACGTTCGGCAGGTCGTGCAGCACGCGCCGCGCCAGGTCGACGCGCGTCGCCAGCGCGAACATCGGCGTCTTGTTGGGATTGGCGGCGATCGCCACGAACACCCGCTCGAACATGCGGGCGGCGCGCCGCACCAGGTCCTGGTGCCCGTTGGTGATCGGATCGAAGGTGCCCGGATAGACCGCCGTGAGCTTCATCAGCCCTCGAGACCCCCTGCCTCGCCGCGCGCGTAGAGATGATACCCGACCTCGCCGGCGCGTTTCTCCCTGAGCGCCCGCCAATGCTCCGGCAGCGGCGGCGGACCCGCACGCGCGGCGTACTCGACATAAATGAGCGCCGCGCGGCTCAGCCACCCGTGGCGCTCGAGCGCGGCGGCAGACTCGGCCAGCAGGCCGGCGGCGAACGGCGGGTCAAGGAACACGATGTCGAAGACGCGCGGCGCGCCACCGAGGAAGCGCAGCGCGTCGGCGCGCTGCACCAGCGCGCCGCGCGCGCCCCATTCCGCGAGCAGCGCCCGCAGCGCCCGCACGGCCTCGACGTCGCGCTCGACGAAGGTCACCTCGGCGGCGCCGCGCGACAGCGCCTCGAGGCCGAGCGCGCCGCTGCCCGCGAACAGGTCGAGGCAGCGGGCGCCAGCGATGCGCGCGCCGAGCCAGTTGAAGAGCGTCTCGCGCACCCGGTCAGGGGTCGGACGGATGAGCGGCGCCGCGGGGAAGCGCAGCCTGCGGCCGCGCCAGCTGCCGCCGATGATGCGCAACACGCGCGCGCGGGCGCCGCGCGCTGCGACGGCGCCGGTGTCGGCGGCGGACTTGCGGCTGGAAGCCACGGCGTTTCCTCGAGGCGGCGCGCACCTTGCCACGATTCTCGCCCTAAGCGTACTCTAGGTCGCCTCGTCCAGAAGCGCTCACAACAGCACCGGCGGGAGGGGTCGCGACCGGTGAGGCAGCCACTAAGAATACCGACCGCGGCGTGAGGCCCGAGGGCTCGCGGCACGCCACGCGGTCTTAGAAGTCAGGAGTTCTACGGATATGCGAAACGTCACTGCAGCCGGGATCCTCGTGCTTGCGCTGCTCATCGGTGGCTGCTCGAACGGCGGACACGACTCCATCGGCACGACCAACAGCTACGCGGGCAACGGCAATCCCGGCGGCGCGACGCCGCCGCCGAGCGCCGCGGCGGCGACTGCCTACTTCAACCTGAGCACCGGGCAGCTGCCCTACCCGACCGATCTCTATTTCGCCGGCTCGCAGGACGGCACGCTCAACATCCAGCCGGCCAACGCGCTCGAGCCGAACCAGGCGGCGGTCAACGCGCTCGACGGTTTCTCGACCAACGCCGTGATCCGCGAGACCTTCAGCACGCCGCTCAATCCGGCGACCTTCACGCCCGCCACGGTGATCATCGTGCCGGTGGTCACCAGCAATGAGACCAAGGCGACCACCGGGGTGCTCGGCGCACCGCTCACGATGGGCGTGGACTTCTCGGCCGCCTCCGCCACCGATGCCGGCGTCGGACCCGAGATCCTCGAGATCACTCCGCTGCACCCGCTCACTCCCAGCACCTGCATCAGCGGCGGGCAGTTCCTCGGCGCCAACTGCACGACCGGCACCGGCTACCTGGTGTTCCTCACCAACGGCATCCAGGATATCTCGGGCAACCCCGCGCAGCCCGACACCGACTACGCCGCGATCAAGGCGGCACTCGCCGGCGGCCCGACCTGCCCGACCATCACCGATGCGACGCTCAAGGGTGTCTGTGAGCTCACGGGCGCGCACCTGGCGATCGCGGCGGCGCTCGCCAAGCAGATCCCGGCGCTCGCCGAGAGTCTCAACCCGGCCAACATCGTGCTGTCGTTCAGCTTCACGACCGAGTCGACCGTGGATACGCTCGAGCTGCTGTACGCGAGGACCGCGGCCACCGCCAAGGTGGTGGCGCCGAGCATCAAGGTGCAGCCGGCGATCCTCGGCGGCACGCAGTTCACCACCAAGACCTTCGGCGGCGCGGGCGCGGCCAACATCTACGTCGGCGTGCTCACCATTCCCTATTACCTCAGCAAGTCGGCGCCGCTCACCGGCTCGTGGCAGGCACCGCCCTTCCCGCTCGACCCGAGCAGCACCTTCGTCACGCGCTACAACCCGCTGCCGGTGGCGAGCCAGAACCTGCAGATACCGATCCTCATGAGCGTGCCGCTCACCGCACCCGGTCCCTGGCCGGTCGTCATCTTCCAGCACGGCATCACGCGCAGCCGCGAGGACATGATCGGAGTCGCCGACGGCTTCGCGCAGCAGGGCGTGGCGGTGGTGGCGATCGACCTGCCGCTGCACGGCGTGACCAATACCTCAGACCCGCTGTACGCGAGCGCGGTGAACCCGGTGTACGCCGGGCTCGGCCTGCCGACGACTCAGCAGTCGATCGAGCGCACCTTCGATCTGGAGCTCATCACGCCGGGAACCATCGACCCGTCGGGCTCGCACTTCATCAACCTGACGAGCGCGCTCACCTCGCGTGACAACCTGCGCGAGGGGCCGGCGGATCTCATGACCTTCGAGCTCGCCCTTCCCGGCCTGACGGTTCCGGCCAGTGCGGGCGTGACGGCGAGCACGCTCGGGCCGGCGCCGCTGCACTATCTCGGCCACTCGCTCGGCGGCATCGTCGGCGGCGTGCTGATGGCGGTCGTGCCGCCGACCGACATCATCACCGCGACGCTCGCCAACCCGGGCGGGGTCGTGACGCGACTGCTCGAGGATTCGCCGAGCTTCGCCCCGGAGATCAACGCCGGACTCGCGGCCCAGGGCGTAGAGCCCGGCACGACGCTGTACGCGCAGTTCTTCCGCGACACCCAGGACGTGGTCGACTCGGGCGACCCCGTCAACTTCATCTCGCAGGCGACGGCGCTCCATCCGATTCATCTGCTGCAGGTGGTCGGCAGCACGCCGCAGCCGGCGAACTGCAACCCGTCGGCGCCCGCGGACGGCTGCACCGATCAGGTGGTGCCGAACTCGGCGACCGCGGCGCTGATCACGGCGTCCCAGTACCCGCCCGCCGGGCTCACGGCCGAGGCGCTGACGCGCATAGCGGCGCCCGCGACCGCCGGACCGCTGCTCGATAACACCGGCACGCCGCCCGGCTTCCGTGCCTACGTGAACTTCATCCAGGGCGATCACGGCTCGATCATCGACTTCAAGGTGCCGGCCGTGACGCTCGAGATGCAGGGCGAGGCGATCAGCTTCGCGTTGTCGAACGGCGAGGAGATCCTCATTTCCACCGCCACGCCGTCCACCGTGATCCAGCCCTGAGCCCGCTACAATGGGGGCGATGTCCGGACGCGCCCCGCAAGATGCCGCCTCCCCCCCGGCCGAGCGGCCGGGATTTCTCGTACGCCTGCGCCAGCGGCTCAACCGCGGCGACTCCTGGCTGACGCGCGACCTCGGCGAGCTGGCGCGCGGCCGGCGCATCGATGCGCAGATCCTCGAGGAGCTCGAGACGCGGCTGCTGAGCGCCGACGTCGGCGTCGCGGCCACCGCCCGCATCCTCGAGGAGCTGCGCCTCAAGGTCGCGCGCAACGAGCTGTCCGACGTCGACGCGCTGCTCGCGGCGCTGCGCGGCGCGATCGTCGCGATCCTCTCGCCGTGCGCACGGCCGCTCACGATCGATCGCTCGAGGAAGCCCTTCGTCATCCTGGTGGTGGGGGTCAACGGCTCAGGCAAGACCACTACCATCGGCAAGCTCGCGCGGCGCTGCGCCGCCGAGTCGCTCAGCGTGCTGCTCGCCGCCGGCGATACCTTTCGCGCCGCCGCCATCGAGCAGCTCGGCGTCTGGGCCGAGCGCAGCGGAGCCGAGCTCGTCGCGCAGCAGGCCGGGGCCGACCCGGGCGCGGTGATATTCGACGCGCTGCAGAAGGCGCGCGCCAGGGGCTGCGACGTGGTGCTGGCGGATACCGCCGGCAGGCTCCACAGCCAGTCGCACCTGATGGAGGAGCTGAAGAAGGTGCGGCGCGTGATCGAGCGCGTCGCGCCGGACGCGCCGCACGAGGTGCTGCTGGTGCTGGACGCCAACCAGGGCCAGAACGCGCTCGCACAGGCGCGGCAGTTCCAGGCGGCCGTCGGGGTGACCGGCCTCGCGCTCACCAAGCTCGACGGCACCGCGCGCGGCGGCATCGTGGTCGCGATCGCGCTCGAGCTCGGCATTCCGATCCGCTACGTCGGCGTCGGCGAGGCGGCCGAGGACTTCGGCGAGTTCGACGCCGCGGCGTTCGCCACCGCGCTCATCGAGGGACCGGGCAGCACGGGCGGCGAGGCGCGTGCGCCATGATCGTGTTCGAACGCGTCTTCAAGCGCTACGCCAACGGCCGCGAGGCGCTCAACAACGTCAGCTTCAACATCCACACCGGCGAGATGGTGTTCCTCACCGGCCGCTCGGGCGCCGGCAAGAGCACGGTACTGAAGCTCATCGCGCTGCTCGAGCGGCCGACGCGCGGCACGGTGCTGGTGAACGGCAAGAACACCCGCGCACTCAAGCCGCGCCACATCGCCGCCTTCCGCCGCCGCATCGGCGTGGTGTTCCAGGACCATAAGCTGCTGGCCGACCGCCCGGTATTCGACAACGTCGCGCTGCCGCTGGCGGTGGCGGGCGCGCCGCTCAAGGAGATCGACAAGCGCGTGCGCGCCGCGCTCGACCAGGTGGGGCTGCTCGGACGCGAGGGCGCGCTGCCGCAGGAGCTCTCGGTAGGCGAGCAGCAGCGCGTCGGCATCGCGCGTGCCGTGGTGAGCAAGCCGCCGCTGCTGATCGCGGACGAGCCGACCGGCAATCTTGATCCGGACCTCTCGCTCGAGGTGATGCGCCTCTTCCGCCGCTTCCAGGACGTCGGCGTGACGGTGGTCGTGGCGACCCACGACCTCCACATCGTGCGCGAGTTCGGTCAGCGGGTGCTGACGCTCGAGGCCGGCCACCTCATGGGGGGCGAGGCGCCCGATACGCTGCCGAGCGTAGTGGCGACGCGATGAGTCTGCGCGTCGGTCACGCGCAGGCGCTGCTCGGCTCGCTCGGGCGCCTGGCGCGCAGTCCGCTCTCGACGCTGCTCACCCTGCTGGTGATCGCGCTGGCGCTGGCGCTGCCCGCGGGCCTCAGGCTCTTCGTCACCAACGCGCAGGCGGCGACCGGCAATTTCGGCAACGCCATCGACCTCTCCGTCTACCTGAAAACCGAGGTGCCGCTCGCCAAGGCGCAGCAGCTGGCCGCCGCCGCCCGCGCGCGCGCCGACGTCGCCGAGGTGACGCTCATCCCGGCGGACAAGGGCCTGGAGGACTTCCGCAGCTACTCCGGGTTCGGCGAGGCTCTGGCTGCACTCAAGGAGAACCCGCTGCCGCACGTGCTGCACGTACGCCCGCGCGCCAGCGCGACGTCTGCGGCCGCGCTCGACGCCTTGCGCTCCTATTTCACCGCCTGGCCGGAGGTGGACGTGGTGCAGGTGGATTCGCAGTGGGTGATGCGCTTCAACGCGATCCTGGAGGTGCTCAGCCGGCTGCTGGCCATGGCCGCGGTGCTGCTCGGCGTCGGCGTGATTGCGGTGATCGGCAACACCATCCGCCTCGAGATCGACAGCCGCCGTGCGGAGATCGAGGTGATCAAGCTGGTCGGCGGCTCGAACTCCTTCGTGCGCCGGCCGTTCCTCTACACCGGGATGCTCTACGGGCTGTTCGGCGCGCTGCTCGCCTGGGGGATCGTGGCGCTCGCGGTGATGCTCCTCGGGGAGTCGGTCGCGAGCCTCGCGCGCCTCTACGGCAGCCGCTTCGAGCTCAAGGGTCCCGCCGCGGTCGAGATCGGCGTGCTGCTGGGCGCCGGCGTGCTGCTCGGCTGGCTCGGCGCCTGGATATCGGCAGCGCGCCATCTCCGCCGCATCGAGCCGCGCGCCTAGTTAATAGGAAAAACCGCCTGCGGCCGTTTTTCGGACAGTGCCTTCGTTGCAGGCGGCAAAAGGCGTGGCTTTTGCCGCCTGCGAAGCGGCTCAGGTCGCGGCGGCCGTGCCGTGCGCGTGCTCGATGCTCTCCATCCAGCGGCGGATGCGGCGTGCGTCGGCGACGCGGCTGCGCTTGCCGTAGGAGTTGAGCAGCACGATCACCACGGTGCGCGCCTCGATGATGGTCTGCATGACGAGGCAGCGGCCGGCCTCGGCGATGTAGCCGGTCTTCTGCACCACGATGTCCCAGTCCGACTTCGAGGTGAGCGAATCGGTGCTGCGATAGGTGAGCACCTGCCGCCCGACACGTACGTCGTAGCTCGAGTCGGTCGAGTACTCGCGGATGGCCGGCACCCTGGCCGCCGCGATCACGAGCTTGGAGAGATCCTCGGCACTCGCGACGTTCTCCTCGGAGAGTCCGGTCGGCTCGACGAAGCGCGAGCTCGCCATGCCGAGCTCACGGGCCTTGGCGTTCATCGCGGCCACGCAGGCGTCGAGGCCGCCCGGGTAGCTGCGCCCGAGCGCATGCGCGGCCCGGTTCTCGGACGCCATGAGCGCGAGATGCATCAGGTCACCGCGTGAGAGCGTGACCCCGGGAGTGAGACGGGAAAAGGCGCCCTTGCCGTGGGCGACGTCATCGGCAGTGATCTCGATCGGCTCATCGAGCGGCTGGCCAGCGTCCATGACGACCAGCGAGGTCATGAGCTTGGTGATCGAGGCGATCGGCATGGCGACGTCGGAGCGGCGCGCGTAAAGGACCGAGGAGCCGGTGGCATCCAGCACCAGCGCGGCGCTCGAGCGCAACGCCGGCTCCTTGGCGAGACGCA
>JASHVF010000401.1 GCA_030039615.1 Gammaproteobacteria bacterium
GCCGCCGCCGCCTGCTCCGGTACCGGTCGTGCTCCCGGCCGCGGTTGCCGCGCCGGCCGCCCCAGTCGCCGCACCCGCGGCCCCCGTAGCGACGCCTTCGGTGGCAGTCCCGGTCGTTGTGCCGGTCGCGCCTGCCGCAAGCGAGACGAGTCCGGCGATCGACCTCGTGCCGTTCGCGAGGCTGCGCGCCGGCGGCCAGAACCGCCGCTTCCAGGTGCAGCCGCGCGCGGCCGCCCCGCAACGCGACCCGGCCGCGGACGAGCAGATGATGCAGGAGCTGCTCGCCTGGCTCGGCAAGCACCGGGCGCTGTGGAATTCGGTACCGACGACCTTCACCGTGAATCTCTCGATCGCGACGCTCGAGGACGAGCGCTTCCTCGGCAAGATCGGCGCCGCGCTCAACACCCACGGCATCTCGGCCGAGACGCTTGGCTTCGAGATCGCTGAGTCGCTGTGCGCGCAGCAGCGCGTCAAGGTCGAGCGCTTCATCGCGCAGTGCGAGAAGATCGGCGCCTGGGTTGCGATCGACGACTTCTCCTTCGACTCGCAGGTGCTGCCGCTGCTGCGCTCCAAGGCGCTGCGGCTGCTGAAGCTCGACGCACGGCTCAGCGCCGCGGCGCTGCGCGACAAGCTCTCGCAGGCGATGCTGGTGGCGACAGTGCAGGCGGCCAAGGTGCTCGGCATCCATACCTCCGCCAAGAAGGCCGACTCCCCGGCTTCGCTCCAGTACCTGACGGCCATCGGCCTCGACTACGCGCAGGGCGCGGCGCTCGCGCGCACGGTGCCGCTCGAGGCGATCGGATCGGCCCTCGAGCCCGGTGTCGGCGGGCCCGGCGAGAACCAGTAAAATCAGATAGTTAATCGATCAGGCGCCCCGACGCCCGAGACTCGCCCGCACCCCTGCGACGAAGCGACCCGGATGCGCGCCCGGGAGGGCGGCTCCCGGCACGCCACATGCCCTAAGCTTCGAAGTCGGATGAACATGCCGACCATCGAGCAGTTCCGCAACAACCGCAACGTGCTCTTCTGGACGCTGCACGCGGCGTTCTGGGCCGCGTACGGAGTCACCCAGTACGCCGGCGACTTCTTCTATGCCTACGGCTCCGAGCCCAGCTGGGGTCCGCTGCTGCTGATCGCCTCCGTCGCCGGCTTCGTAATCTCGGCGCCGATGCGCTACGTCTACCGGCAGCTCTGGAGCGAGCCTCCCCACATCATCGTCGCGGGCGTGCTGCTGACCTGCTACGTCACCGCGCTGTCGCTGCGGCTCGTGATCAACCTCTTCTACCGCGAGCTGCTCGCGCCTGACTGGCAGTTCCACTCGCGTTTCGAGCTGTTCGGCGGGGCGATGTCGACCGCCTACGTGCTGCTGTGCTGGAGCGGACTGTACTTCGGCCTCAACTTCTACGAATCCAAGCGGCAGCAGGAGGAGGCGATGCTCAAGGCGGTGGCGCTCGCCCAGGAGGCGCAGCTGAAGATGCTGCGCTACCAGCTCAACCCGCACTTCCTCTTCAACACTCTGAACGCCATCTCGACGCTGATTCTCGACAACCAGAACCGCAAGGCGAACCATGCGGTGGCGCGCTTGTCGGAGTTTCTGCGCTACACGCTCGATCAGGACCCGATGAAGAAGGTCACGCTGCGCCAGGAAATCGAGGCCCTCGACCTGTATCTCGGCACCGAGCGGCTGCGCTTCGGCGAGCGGCTGCGTCTCGAGTACGCGATCGAGGAGGGCGCGCTGGCGGCGCTGGTGCCGAGCCTGCTGCTGCAACCGCTGCTCGAGAACTCGCTCAAATACGCCGTCTCGGCCCGCGAGCAGGGCGGGCTGATCCGCATCGAGGGACGCACGCGCGAGGGGCTGCTCGAGCTCTCGGTGATCGACGACGGGCCGGGTCTGCCGGAGGGTGCACCGCCCGGCGAGCGCCGCGGCGTGGGGCTCGCCAACACACGCGAGCGGCTCAAGGTGCTCTACGGGGAGAGCTGCCGCTTCTCGGTCATCAACTGTCACCCCGGACTCAGGGTCGACATGGCGCTGCCGCTCGAGACGGCGCCGCCCGAGGAGCGCGCAGCGCAGCGCGCGCCCGGCGCACGGCTCCCCGGCGGCGTGCACGCATGAAGGTGCGCATCATCATCGTCGACGACGAGGTGCTGTCACGCCGCGGCATCGAGCTGCGGCTGCGCCACCTGCCGGACTTCGAGATCGTCGCGCAGTGCGCCAACGGGCGCGAGGCGCTCGCCGCCGTGCAGCAGTACAAGCCGGACCTCATCTTTCTCGACATCCAGATGCCGGGCATGTCGGGCTTCGAGGTGCTGGCCCACCTGCCGCAGGAGTCGCTGCCGCTGGTGGTGTTCGTCACCGCCTACGACCAGTACGCGATCCAGGCCTTCGAGGCGCGCGCCATCGACTATCTGCTCAAGCCCATCGACGAGACGCGCTTCGCCGAGGCGCTGGAGCGCGCGCGCGAGCACCTGCGGGCGCGCAGCGCCGCGCAGCAGCGCGACCGGCTGATGCAGATCATCGCGGAGATCACCGGCTGCGGGGAGATCGTGCTCGATGAGCTGCTCGCGAAGGGGCAGCAGGCGCTCGGCGCACCGCGCCCGGAGGTGCTGCCGATCCGCCAGGGACGCGAGACCGTGCGGCTGCCGGTGGCGAGCATCCAGTGGGTGGACGCGGCCGGGGACTACATGTGCATCCACGCCGGCGGCGAGACGCATATCCTGCGCGGCACCATGAAGGAGCTCGAGGATCTGCTCGATCCGAAGCTCTTCCAGCGCGTGCACCGCTCGACCATCGTCAACCTGCGGCTGGTGAGGAGTCTGCGGGCGCACATGAACGGCGAGTACTTCCTCACGCTCGAGAGCGGGCACGAGCTCAAGCTCTCGCGCACCTACCGCGACAAGATCGAGTACTTCCTCTCGGGCACGGCCGGCCGGACGCCGTGATGCGCTTCGCAGGGCGCAGCAGCGCCCCGCGCGAGTGAGACCTGCGTCACGAACCGCGTGGCGCGCACTCCGTTCTGTGAGCCACCCCGATGCCGGGAGCGGACGAGGTTGTTTAGATATGTCCACATATGGAAGCTGCGTCTCGCCCGAATAGCGAACCCCTGCCCGATCTGCCGCTCGAGGAGCCGGGCGAGCGCGCGCCAGGCAAAAGCGCACGCGCCGAGGCTGCGCCAGCTGCAACCGCGGCGCCGGCAGCCGCGCCCGCAGCCGCCTCCGCCGAGCCCGATCACGCCTCGACTCAGACACTTCTGAAAATGGAACTGCTGGTCGGCGACGCCGAGCCGTCGGCCGCGACTCCCGCTGCGCCGGCGGCGCCGCCCGAGGCGCCGCAGCTGCTCGAGGTCGATCCGAGCGCACCGCTCACTCTCGAAGAGCCCCAGGCGGTGGACCGGATGCTGTCCTCACCGCCGCCCGTGACGCCTGCGGCGGCGCCCCCGAGCCCGGCCGCCAACAAGCCAGCGCCGCAGGTGAGCTCCATCGATGAGACCTCCACATTCACCCTGACGCCGGATTTCGGAGCAGAGCCGCCCGCGCCGAAGCCCGCTCCGCCGCCTCCGGTCAGCGCCAAGCCAGCGAGCGCTGCGAAGAGCCCGAGCGCCGCGAAGAGCCCGGCCGCGACGCCCTCCGACACGCCGGCATT
>JASHVF010000402.1 GCA_030039615.1 Gammaproteobacteria bacterium
TTCTCCTGGTATTCGCAGGACTACCTGTGGCTGCCGAACGGGCGGATCCTGCGCGTGCGCCTCGATCTGACCTACCAGATCTCGAGCTCGGCGAGCATCGCCGATCAGAGCGTCTACGGAACTTCCGTGGGCTTTCGCGGCATCGCCTATGCGGGCGACTCCTTCACCGCCGACGCGGCGGCCGAGTACAGCCTGACGCGCAGCTGGGTGCTGGCCTCGGATCTGGTGTGGGTGCACAACTCGAGTACCCGTGTCACGGGCAGCGAGCCGACAGCCGGCGTGCCGACGCCCCTCGACGTGCAGTCGGGCTCGAGCGAGTACCTCGCGCTCGCTCCGGCGGTCGAGTACAACTTCACCGGCGCGGTGGGGGTCATCGTCGGCGCGCGCGTGTTCGTGGCGGGGCGCAACACCGGCTCCAGCGTCACGCCCGTGGCCGCCGTTAACATGGCTTTCTGAACGCCTGCTTAAGGCGCAGCAGCCCGAGCCCCCGTTTTTTGCAGGGGTCGGGGCCGTTTCCGCCAGTCGGGTATTGGGGAAGCGGCCCTGCATCCCCATTCTGACAAACCGTCAACGCTCTTATGGGTGAGTGCGTTTTAATGGGCGTCGGCTTGAACGACCCTGTGCAGCGGGAGTCTAATTCGTCATGGAAAGGACCTCGCATCTGCCGGCCGTCGAAGCCGCGACGAACTGAGGTGAGAGCAATGAGAAAACTAAACCTTGTGCGTACCCTGGGTACCGTGCTGCTGGGCGTTGCCGTCGCGGGGGCGCCGGCTCTGAGCTATGCGCAGCACGGCGGTGGCGGCGGCGGCCACGGCGGCGGGGGTGCACATTTTGGCGGCGGCGCAGCCCATTTCGGCGGTGCACGCGGCGGGCACGTCGGCGGCTACGCGGCGGGGGGTGCCCGCTATTACGGCGGCGCGGGCGCCGCACATGGTTACGCCACCACCCACTACAGCGCCGGTTACACCGCCGGGCGCATCAGCGCGCCTGTGGCGATCGCGCACGGCCCGGGCTTTGCCGCAGGCAGGGCCTACTATGGACACGGCGTCTGGGGTCCCGGCCGTGCATGGGGCGGGGGCTATTGGCGCGGCGTGTGGTGGCCGCGCGCCTGGTTCTACCCCGGCTTTGCCTGGTTCCTGCCGATACTGCCCATCGGCTACGCCACTTTCTGGTGGGGCGGGGTGCCGTACTACTACTACAACAACCTCTACTACACCTACAGCCCCGCGGACAGCGGCTACGTCGTGACCGAACCGCCTCCGGCGGCGGGTGACGACTCCGGGGACGCGGGGCAGGCGGGCACGGCCGGGCAGCCGGCGCCACCGGTGGGTTCCGCGGCGAATATCTATCTCTACCCGCGCAATGGGCAGAGCGATCAGCAGATGGCGAACGATCGCTATGAGTGCCACAGCTGGGCGGTCGGGCAGACGGGCTTCGACCCGACACGCGGCGGAGCGCAGTCCGGCAGCCCGGATGACTACCGGCGCGCGATGATTTCCTGTCTCGATGCGCGCGGCTACAGCGCGCGGTGATTTGATTGCCCGGACCACGCGCCCGCCAAATGGCGGGCGCTGTCATTTCCGAGCTCCTAGTTCCCGACCTGCACGCCTGGCGCGAACGTCCCGGGGCTGCTCGCGTTCTGAAACAGCACGACGGCGCTGGTGCCGTCTGCGACCGCGATGTCCGGGTGACCGTCGCCGTTGAGATCGCCGATGGCGACGCTGAGCGGCTGGCCGAACCCGGCATAGCTCGTGGCAGTGCCGAAGGTGCCCGGCGCCGCCGGGCTCGGGTTCTGCAGCAGCACTGAGATCGCACCCGTCGGGAAGGGCGCGAGTGTGGCTACCACGATGTCGGGCCGGCCGTCGCCGTTGACATCGGCGACCGCGACGTCGGTCGCTCCGGGGGGCGTTGCATAGGTGACGGGTGCGGCGAAAGTGCCTGGGCTTGCGGCGTTCTGCAGCAGCACCGATACGCCCGGGGAGCCGGTGCCGTCCGTTCCCGGGCCGGCATCGGCGACCACGAGGTCCGGAAGGCCGTCGCCGTTCACATCCGCGATGCGCACCGCCTGCGGCTGTGCGCCCGCGGGGAAGGTCGCCGGCGCGCCGAACGCCACCGGGCTGGTGGAAGTCTCCAGGAAGACATACACCGCGCCGTTGTTGCCGTTGGCGTCATAGGTCGCGGCGACCACCGCGACTTTGCCGTTACCAATGCTGCCGACCGCGACCGACGGGGTGTAGTTGCCGGTGGGGAGCATGATGGGCGCGAGGAACTGGCCCGGATTGCTGGCGTCGTGCACCAGCACGATGGCGTTGCCCGAGGGGCTGTCATCGGCCAGCACCAGATCCTGGTTGGTGCCGCTCGCGGTGAGATCGCCGGCCACCACCTGATTGGGTGCCCCGCCGGTCACGATGTTCACCGCCGGCTGGAAGGTTCCGGCAGTCGTGCCGTGCATGAACACCGAGATGCTGCCCGAGCCGGAGTTGGAGACCACCAGGTCGAGATGGCCGGTGGCGGTCAGGTCGGTGACCACGATCCCCGAGGGGTTATAGCCGGTGGTTGCGTACTGCACCCCCGCATCGAAGGTGCCGGCGGGACTCTTCACTCCGAGGATGACGTTGGCGAACCCCGGGTTGTTCACGAACCCCTGGTCGGCGGTGGTGGCGACCAAGAGGTCGGGGACTCCATCGCCATTGACGTCGGCGATCGCGATCGAATTGGGCACATCGACCGTGACCGGAGGGCCCGGGTTGGGGCCGCAGCAGTAGTAATCGTCGCCACCGCAGCTTGCGAGGGCGAGCAACGCCGCGCCTGCGAGGAGTCGTACGCGGCGCCCTGCGCCGCTCTCGGACGAAGAGCTCATCGGGGACCTCCATGCAGAATACGCCCTAAGCGCCGGTAACGCGCCCCGGAGCACGCGGTTGACCCGCCGGCTCCGGGGCCGTTCCCCGGCAGCGTACACTGCCCGCTCGAGGCCCGCGCGGAGCGTGAAGCAAGTGGCAGATTCAGAGACTGTCTTCCTGTTCGACGTCGACAACACGCTGCTCGACAACGATGCCGTGCAGGAGGACTTGAGCGCGCACCTGGAGCTGCAGTTCGGCCGCGCGAGCCGCGACCGCTACTGGGCCCTGTTCGAGCAGCTGCGCGACCATCTCGGCTACGCCGACTACCTCGGCGCCCTGCAGCTCTATCGGCTCGAGAATCTCGACGATCCGCAGCTGCTCGAGGTGTCCAGGTTCCTGATCGACTATCCGTTCACGGAGCGACTCTACCCCGGGGCGCTCGCGGCGCTCGAGCGCTGCGGGCGGATCGGCAGCACCGTGATCCTGTCCGACGGAGACGTGGTATTTCAGCCGCGCAAGGTATGGCGCTCCGGCATCGGGGATGCCGTCGCGGGCCGTGTTCTCATCTATCTCCACAAGGAGCGCATGCTGGATGCGGTCGAGCGGCGCTATCCCGCCGGGCATTACGTGATGATCGACGACAAGTTGCGCATACTGACGGCCATGAAGCAGGCCTGGGGTGCCAGAGTGACGACCATCTTCCCGCGCCAGGGGCACTACGCTCACGATCCGCGCGAGCTCGCGGCGTACCCGCCGGCGGACCTGACGATAGAGCGCATCGGCGAGCTGGCCGAGGGCGCCCTCGAGCTATGAGCGTCGAGCGTCCATGGCTGGCGGCGCTCGAGGCCCTGAGCAGCGCATTGCAGGCGGTGCTCGGCGCGCTGCTCGAGGCCGAACGGCGTTTCGCGCCCTTCGCTTCGCCGCTCGAGCGCTTGCGGCACATCACCACTGATCCGGCCTGGGCGTGGCTGCAGCCGCTCTACGGGCTGATCGCCGACGTCGATCATGCGCTCGCGGTCGCGCGCGATCTGCCCGAGAGCGAGGCCGCCGCGATCGGGGCGCATGTGCGTGAGCTGCTGACCGGCGGCGGCGGGCCGGCGGAGCAGCAGTTTCTCGAGCAGTACCGCGGCATGCTGCAGGCGGATCCGGCGATTGCGATGGCGCACGCCGGCGCACTGCGGGCGCTGCAGTCGTTGCCGCGCGAGGCGCAGGATCCCGGCGAGAGGCTGCACGCGCGCCACCAGTGGAACGAGCGGCGCCGCTTCCTGCGCATGGGGCCGCGCGGCCGCGGCACCTCTTAGGGCGCCGACCCCCGCCTTGGCCGTGCCGGCGCCTTCAGGGCAACTGCGCGCGGGTCAGGCGGATCTGCAGCTCATGCATCCGGTAGTCGATGATCAGCACGTCGAACGACCCGAGCAGGTCCATGCCGAGCAGCAGCACGGGTTGCTGCGTCAGGTGGTAGTGCTCGAACAGGTACATGTCGCCGAAGGTGATGTGCACGCCGGTGATCGTGAGGCCCGCCATCTCGATCTGGGGCGCGCGGATGCTGTCGCCCGTCTGTACGTCGAGCGTCACGCCCTCGATCTGGGCGGGCTTGTCACCGGGCCGCGGCCGCCGCGCCAGTGCCGCGCGCAGCGGCAGGTTGCCGACCGTGCTCTGCGCGCCGGTGTCGATGATGGCCGTGCAGCGGACGCCGCCGACTCTCATGTCGGCGAGCAGCAGCCCGCCCTCGACCACCTTGAGGCGCACGACGCTGAAGCCGACGTGGGCGGACTCGCCGTGGGAGGTCGAGATCTCGAGCCGGTCATGGCTGAAGTCCGCCATGATTCGCTTGCCGGTCATGCCTTCGTTACCCAGCACGCCCTGCGCACCGCCGAAGACGTCCGCGACGATGGGCAGTGTCTCCGGTCCGAAGAGCAGGTCCCCGACCTCCAGGCGCGAGACCGAAATGGTCGGCACCACCGCCGAGCCCGTGAAGCCCGTGACGACCATGGCGTTCGCGGCACCGGGAGAGCCGAGCGCTGCAGCGGTGGACGGAATCACCGCAGAGTGGTTCGCGCCCGTGTCGAGTACGAGGCGGAAGGGGCCCTTGCCGTCGATGAGCACCGGCGCCCAGATGCGCCCGATCCGGTCGCGGGTGGTCCTGGCGACGAAACGCGGCTCGGGCGCCTGGACCACGACTTCGCTGAGCGGCGGCTGGCCGGCCGCGCCGGCGGCAGGAGCGGGCGGCGCCATAGCCGGCGCGGTGTTGGAATTGGCCGCGGGCGGCGCGCCCGCCGCGGGAGCCGCCGCGATCGGCTGCGCTGCGTCCGGCTGGCTCTGCGCCGCCGGTGCCGGCGGGACTGCGGCGGCGAGAGTCAGGGCGGCCAGCGTGGCCCGCAGGGACGCCGAGAGGCGCGCCGGTAGCATTCCGTTCACGCGCGCCAGTACAGCATGCTGCGGCAGGCAGCTCCAGCAGTGCGCACAACGCTTTGCCGCATGCAATGCAGGATACAACGAATCGCGCCCGCTACAATCACCCCATGAGCGACACCCGCATCACCCCAGAGGTCCGGCAGGCGGCGCGCCCTGAAGCGCCGCCCGCGGCCGCGCTTGGCCACCTCGAGCGTCTCGAGGCCGAGAGCATCCATATCTTTCGCGAGGCTATCGGCGAGTGCGACAAGCCGGTGATGCTCTATTCCGTGGGCAAGGACAGCGCCGTAATGCTTCACCTTGCGGTGAAGGCTTTCCACCCGGCGCCGCCGCCCTTTCCGTTGCTGCACGTCGATACCACCTGGAAGTTCCGCGCCATGTACGCGTTCCGCGACGCCACCGCGAGGCGCCTCGGGCTCGAGCTCATCGTGCATGTGAATGAGGAAGGCCTGGCGCGCGGCATCAACCCGTTCACCCACGGGTCGCAGGTACACACCGACGTGATGAAGACCCAGGCCCTGAGGCAGGCGCTCGACCGCTACGGCTTCGATGCCGCCTTCGGCGGGGCGCGGCGCGACGAGGAGAAGAGCCGCGCCAAGGAGCGCGTCTTCTCGTTCCGCTCGGCGCAGCACCGCTGGGAGCCGCGCCAGCAGCGTCCCGAGCTCTGGTCGCTCTATAACGCGCGCAAGCGCGCCGGCGAGAGCCTGCGGGTGTTTCCGCTCTCGAACTGGACCGAGCTCGACGTCTGGCAGTACATCTGGCGGGAGAAGATTCCCGTCGTGCCGCTGTACCTGGCGGCCGAGCGCCCGGTGGTCGAGCGCAACGGCGCGCTCATCCTGGTGGACGACGAGCGGCTGCCGCTCGCGCCCGGCGAGCGGCCGATGCTGAAGAGCGTGCGCTTCCGCACGCTCGGCTGCTATCCGCTCACCGGGGCGATCGAGAGCCGCGCCGACACGGTCGAGGCGGTGATCGCCGAGATGCTCGCCACCGCCAGCTCCGAGCGCGCCGGGAGGGTCATCGACCACGACGCCCAGGCCTCCATGGAGCTGAAGAAGCGCGAGGGTTACTTCTGATGGCGGCGCCCGCCACGCCGGCGCCGGGCGAGGTCCGCGCCTGGCTCGAGGCGTACGACCGCAAGAGCCTGCTGCGCTTCATCACCTGCGGCTCGGTCGACGACGGCAAGTCGACTCTCATCGGACGGCTGCTGTACGAGTGCCGTGGCATCCTCGACGATCAGCTGGCGGCACTCGGGGAGGACAGCCGCCGTTTCGGCACGCGCGGCGGCGAGCTCGACCTGGCGCTGCTGGTCGACGGACTGCAGGCCGAGCGCGAGCAGGGCATCACCATCGACGTGGCCTACCGCTACTTCTCGACCGAGAAGCGCAAATTCATCGTCGCGGATACGCCCGGGCACGAGCAGTACACGCGCAACATGGTGACCGGAGCCTCGAGCGCGGAGCTCGCGGTGATTCTCGTCGACGCGCGCAAGGGCGTGCTCACGCAGACGCGCCGCCACAGCTATCTGGCGCGGCTGCTCGGCATCCGGCAGGTCGTGCTGGCGGTCAACAAGATGGACCTGGTGGGCTACGCCCGTGCGGCGTTCGAGCGCATCGTGGCGGACTACCGCGACTTCGGCGCGCGCATCGACCTCACCGACATCACCGCGATCCCGCTGTCGGCGGTCCAGGGCGACAACGTCACGCAGCACGGCGCCAACATGCCGTGGTACCAGGGCGCTACGCTGCTCGCGCACCTCGAGAGTGCGCCGACCGATGCCGGGCTCGCGGCGGGGCCGTTCCGCCTGCCGGTACAGTGGGTCAACCGTCCGAACGCCGACTTCCGCGGCTTCGCCGGCCAGATTGCCGGCGGCAGCGTGCAACCGGGCACGCGGGTGCGCATCCTGCCTTCGGGGCGCCTCGCGCGCGTGGCGCGCATCGTGACGGCCGACGGCGATCTGCCGGCCGCAGTCGCCGGGCAGTCGGTCACGCTGACGCTCGATGCCGAGGTCGACGTCGGCCGCGGCGACGTGATCGCGGCGGCGGATGCCGCTCCCGAGGTCGCCGATCAGTTCGAGGCCACGATCGTCTGGCTGCACGAGGAGCCGATGCTGCAGGGGCGCGCCTATCTGATGAAGTCGGGCGCGCGCACCGTGTCGGCGACCGTGACGCCTCTCAAGCACCGCATCAACGTCAACACGCTCGAGCACACCGCCGCCGAGCGCCTCGAGCTCAACGACATCGGCGTCTGCGAGCTCGAGCTCGACCAGCCGATCGCCTTCGAGCCGTACGCGCAGAATCGCACCCTCGGCGGCTTCATCCTCATCGACCGCATCAGCAACGCCACGGTCGGCGCGGGACTCATTCACTTCGCGTTGCGGCGCTCGCAGAACGTGCACTGGCAGGCGCTCGACATCGACAAGCAGCTGCGCGCCCGGCAGAAGGGGCAGCGGGCCTGCGTGCTGTGGCTCACCGGGCTCTCCGGCGCCGGCAAGTCGAGCATCGCGAACCGCGTCGAGAAGCAGCTCGCCGCGCAGGGGCGGCATACCTACCTGCTGGACGGCGACAACGTGCGCCACGGCCTCAACAAGGATCTGGGCTTCGCCGCCCAGGACCGCGTCGAGAATATCCGCCGCGTCGCCGAGGTCTCGCGCCTCATGGTGGACGCCGGCCTCATCGTGCTGGTGTCCTTCATCTCGCCGTTCCGCGCCGAGCGGCGCATGGCGCGCGAGCTGTTCGAGGCGGGCGAATTCTTCGAGGTGTTCGTCGACACCCCGCTGGAGGTCGCCGAGGGCCGCGACGTCAAGGGTCTGTACCGCAAGGCGCGCCGCGGGGAGCTGAAGAACTTCACCGGCATCGACTCGCCCTACGAGCCGCCGGAGCATCCGGAGATCCATATCGACACCACGCGCCTGAGCGCCGAGCAGGCCGCGGACCTGGTGGTGGCGCACCTGCGGGCCGCGGGAGTGACGGGTCCGGCATGAGCCCTGCGGCGCACGGGCCGCTCAGCGAGCGCGTAGCGGCGATCGCGCGCGCGGCCGGGCGGGAGATCCTCGAGGTCTACGCGCGGGGCACGCCGGGCGCGACCCTCAAGGCCGACGCCTCGCCCCTCACCGAGGCGGACGTACGCGCCCACCGGCTCATCGTGCGCGAGCTCGGTGCCCTGACGCCGCACATTCCGGTGCTGTCCGAGGAGGCCGAGCAGCCGGCCTGGAGCGAGCGCGCGCGCTGGACGCAACACTGGCTGGTCGATCCGCTCGACGGCACGCGCGAGTTCCTTAAGCGTAACGGCGAGTTTACCGTGAACATCGCACTCATCGAGGCGCACGCTCCGGTGCTCGGCGTCGTGCACGTACCGGTGAGCGATGCCACCTACCGCGCGGTCGCGGGGCAGGGCGCCTGGCGGCAGCTCGCCGATGCCCCCGGAGAGGCCCTGCACGTCGCCGCGCACGCGCCCGAGCGCGTGCGCGTGGTCGGCAGCCGCTCGCATCGCGGCGACTCCCTCGAGCGCTTTCTCGAGCGCCTCGGCCCCCACGAGATGAAGCCCGTCGGCAGCTCGCTCAAGTTCTGCATGATCGCCGAGGGGAGCGCGGATGTTTACCCACGCCTCGGGCCCACCAGCGAGTGGGACACGGCGGCGGCGCACGCCGTGGTGCTGGCCGCGGGCGGCACGGTGGTGGAGCTCGACGGGCAACCGCTGCGCTACAACACGCGCGAGGGGCTCCTCAATCCGTTCTTCGTGGCCTACGGTGACACGCGACGCGACTGGCTCGCGCTGCTGCGCTGAAGTCCGCGCGCTTCAAAACTTGAAGGTCGAGAGCAGCAGGCTGGTCTCGGTCTGCGAGATACCCTCGATCAGGCGGATGCGCGCCAGCACGCGATCGAAGCCCTCCAGGCTGTCGGCGCGCAGCTCCGCGACGATGTCCCACCTGCCGTTGGTGCTGTAGAGCGCCGCCACCGCAGGCTCGCCCCGGAGCGAGCGGATCACCGCATCGACCTGGGTGCCTTCGACCGCGACCGTCATGAAGGCGCGCATGCGCTGCTCCTCCACGTCGGGCTTCAGGCGCACGGTGTAGCCGACGATCGTGCCGTTGGCGGTGAGCCGCGCCATGCGGTTCTGGACCGTGCCGCGGGCCACGCCGAGCGTCTTGGCGAGGGAGGCCACCGAGGCGCGGGCGTCGTTGCGCAGGAGTCCGATCAGTTGCCGGTCCACATCGTCCATTAAGGGGCCTCGATCTGAAGTCTCTGAATCCTACAAATCGCCAATAAATTCTGCCAATCTGTTCGAATTACTGCAAGTAATGAGCAATTTTCTGCCTTTATTTTGGTTGTGCCGACCCGGACCATAGCCTGACTCACCGGGGGGCAGTCATGGTCGATTTCATCGGTATCGAGCGCATCCGCCAGCTGGTGGCCGGTCGCGGCACGGCGCGCTTCATCGAGGAGCTCGCGCGGGAGATCGAGAGCGACTTCCTGCGCTGGAGCGAGTTCGAGAAATCCCCGCGCCATGCGAGCCACTCGCAGGTGGGGGTGATCGAGCTCATGCCGGCCTCCGATGGCAGGCTCTACTCCTTCAAGTACGTGAACGGCCATCCGAAGAACACGGCGGTTGGATTGCTGACGGTAACCGCCTTCGGGGTGCTGGCCGACGTCGAGACGGGCTACCCGCTGCTGCTCTCGGAGCTGACGCTGACGACGGCGCTGCGTACCGCGGCGACCTCTGCGCTGGTTGCGCTCCATATGGCTCGGCCGGACAGCCGTACCATGGCTCTCATCGGCAACGGCGCGCAGAGCGAGTTCCAGGCGATCGCCTTCCACCACCTGCTCGGCATCCGCGAGCTGCGCCTCTACGACACGGACGCGGCGGCCACCAACAAGCTGGTCGCGAACCTCGGGCGGCTGCGCCTGCCCGGGCTCGCGGTCGAGCGCTGTCGGTCGACCGCGGCGGCGGTCGCGGGCGCGGACATCGTGACGACCGTGACCGCGGACAAACGCAACGCCACGATCCTGACGCCCGACATGATCGCGCCCGGGATGCACCTCAACGCCGTCGGCGGCGACTGTCCCGGCAAGACCGAGCTGCACGCCGACATCCTGCGGCGCGCCGACGCGCGCGTGGTGGTGGAATTCGAGCCGCAGTCGCGCATCGAGGGCGAGATCCAGCAGCTGCCGGCGGACTTTGCGGTGACCGAGCTTGCCGAGGTGCTGGCCGGGCGCGCACGCGGTCGCGCGGCGCAGAGCGAGGTGACCGTCTTCGACTCGGTCGGCTTCGCGCTCGAGGACTTCTCGGCGCTCCGTTACCTGATGCGCATCCATCAGCAGCAGCGCGGCGGCGAGCGGCAGATCGACCTGGTGCCCGATCTCGAGGACCCGAAGGACCTCTTCGGGCTGCTCGCCAGCGAGCCCGTGACAGCCCCGGCCTCACTGCGGCTTCGCGCATGAGCCCGAGCGCGCGCACCGCGAGTCTCATCGGCGCGCCTACCGACGTCGGGGCCGCGGATCGCGGCGCCTCGATGGGCCCGGAGGCGCTGCGCGTCGCGGGCCTCGAGGCGGCGCTGCGCGCGCGCGAGCTCGAGGTGCTCGACCTCGGGAACCTGAGTGGGCCGGGCAATCCGGGCGGGCCGCCCGTCGAAGGCTACCGCCACCTGCCGCAGGTGGTGCGCTGGAACGAGCTGGTGCACGAGGCGGTGTACGGCGAGCTGCGTGCCGGCAGGCTGCCGATTCTCCTCGGCGGCGACCATTCGCTCGGCGTCGGCTCGATCAGCGCAGTCGCGCGCCACTGCCGCGAGCAGCGGCGCAGGCTGCGCGTGCTGTGGCTCGACGCGCACGCCGACTTCAACACCCGCGAGCTCTCCCCGAGCGGCAACATCCACGGCATGCCGCTCGCGGCGCTCTGCGGCTTCGGGCCGCGCGCCCTCACCGGTCTCGGCGGGCGCACTCCCGCCATCGAGCCCGCCTGGGTGCGCCAGATCGGCATCCGCAGCGTCGACGACGGCGAGAAGCGCTTCGTGCACGAGCAGGGGCTCGACGTCTTCGACATGCGCTACGTCGATGAGATGGGCATGCGCGCGACGCTCGAGCAGGCGCTCGCCGGGCTCGACCACGATACGCACCTGCACGTGAGCTTCGACGTCGATTTTCTCGATCCGGCGATCGCGCCCGGCGTCGGTACGCGCGTCCCGGGCGGGCCGACCTACCGCGAGGCGCAGCTGTGCATGGAGATGATCGCCGACACGCGGCGCCTCGGCTCGCTCGACGTGGTGGAGCTCAATCCCGCCTGGGACGAGCACAACAAAACCGCGCTGCTGGCCGTCGACCTGATCGAGTCCCTGTTCGGCAAGAGCACGCTGGTGCGCCGTCCGCTGTGGCCGCGTGCGCTCCCGGAGCGGGCCAATCGCGCCGCGTTGGCCGACTGAAACCCGGGCACCCCGCGGCCCCACGCCTCGAAGCTGCCGCCCAGGGGCGGGCGTCCGGGTGCTTGGCGCCTGCCGCCTCGGAGCGCACACTGCGCTGTAAAACAGTCCCTGCCTTCCGGGGACGAAAGGTGAGCAAGCCATGGCGGAGAGCGTCTACAAGATCGTCGAACTGGTCGGCACCAGCACCGAGTCCTGGGAGAAGGCGGCCGCGGCCGCGGTGAACCAGGCTGCCAAGAGCCTGCGCGACCTGCGCATCGTCGAGGTCAAGCAGCTCGACATGCAGGTGGCGAACGGCAAGGTGCGCGCCTACCGCGCGCGCGTCAACGTGTCCTTCAAGTTCGAGAGCAAGAAGGAGAAATAGCTCCCGCTGCCTGCCTCAGGCACCCGTGCGCTGCGTCGCGCGGCGCAGCGCCGCGCGCGCCAGCAGCCGCGTAGAGTCGAGCGTCGGCAAGGGCGAGTTGCCGTCGTCGATGATGAGCGGTATCTCGGTGCAGCCGAGCACCACCGCATCGCACCCTGACTCCTTCAGCCGCGCGATCACGCGCTGCAAGGCGGCGACCGCCTCGGGGCGGAATATTCCGCACACCAGCTCATCGAAGATGATGCGGTTGATCTCGGCGCGCTCCTGGGGGGTAGGGCGCTGGAACTTGAGGCCGCGCGCCGCGAGCTTTTCCGGGTAGACCTCGCTGTCGACCAGATAGCGTGTGCCGGTGATGCCGAGCGTCGTGAAGCCGCGCTCCACCGCCTGCGCGGCCACCACCTCGGCGATGTGCAGCCACGGGAGCGGCGAGCGGCGCGCCACCCAGGGAAACGCCTGGTGCAGCGTGTTGTCCGGGCAGATGAGGAAATCGGCACCGGCGCGGGCGAGCCGCGCCGCCGAGGACAGCATGAGCTCGGCCACCCCCGGCCAGTCGCCGCCGTCGATGCAGCGCATGTAGCGCGCCAGCGAGTGGTTGTGGAGCGAGACCTCGGGGTGATCGAGGGCGCCGAGGTACTGCGCGCCCTCCAGACAGACGGTGCGGTAGCAGAGAGCGGCTCCCTCGGCGGAGCAGGCGACGATGCCGATGTGCTGCGGCATGGCGCGATCTTACCGTGGTGCCGCTGCGGCGGGCAGGGCACAATGCCTCGAAAGGTATGCGCCAACACTCGCACCACGGCACGCTCGCGAGCGCTTGCCTCGCCGCACTCCTCAGCGGCGTGCTGCCGGCGGACGTATCGCTCAGGTACCCGAGCCCGCCGCGCGCGGACGTGAGCGAGGACTATCACGGCGTCGTGGTCGCCGACCCCTATCGTCCGCTCGAGGAGCTCGACGCGCCCGCGACCCGCGCCTGGGTCGAAGCCGAGGCGAAGCTGACACACGGCTATCTCGCCGGCATCCCGCAGCGTGCGGCGCTGCACAGCCGTCTGCTCGCCCTCTACAGCTATGGCCGCTGCGGCGTTCCGTTCACCGCCGGCGGACGCTACTTCTACGCCGCCAACAGCGGCCACGAGGGGCAGAGCCGCCTGTACGCCGCCGCCGCACTCGATGCGACCGCGAGTGTCGCGGTGGACCCCAACGCGCTCTCCCCGGTGGGGATCGTCAACGAGCGCAGCGGCTACGTCGCGAGCCGCGACGGCCGCCTGATCGCCTACGGCGTCTCGCCAGGCGGGTCGGACTGGACCGAGTGGCGCATCCGGGATCTCACCACCGGGCAGGATCTGCCCGAGATGCTCAGGTTCACCAAGTACTATGCGCCGGTCTTCACGCGCGACGGCAAGGGCCTCTACTACAGCGCCTTCCCGGCACCGAAGCCCGGCGCCGAGCTCAGCACGCCGGACCTCGAAGACGCCGTCTACTATCATGAGCTCGGCACGCCGAGCTCGGCCGACCGCCGCGTGCTCTACGATCAGACGCATGCCGACTGGCAATACCAGCCCAACCTCTCGGACGACGGGCGCTGGCTCGTGGTGCGGGTCGGGGAGGGCGAGGTCGGCGACAAGGGACGCGAGAACCTCTATCTCCTCGATCTCGAGGCCCCTACGCCGGCCGCGGTCCCGGTCGTCGAGGGGTTCGAGGCGGCCTACAACTACGTCGGCTCGGAAGGCGGGCGGCTCTACTTCCTCACCTCGCTCGAGGCTCCCAACGGGCGGGTGATCGCCATCGATCCGGCGAGCCCGGCGAAGACCAACTGGCGCAGCGTCCTGCCCGAAGGGCCCGACGCGATCGATCTCAACGAGTCGAGCGTCACGCTGGTCGACCACCAGCTCATCGTGCAAAGCCTGCACGATGCCCACAGCCGCGTCGTGCGCTACGGCCTCGACGGCAGTGAGCGCGGCGAGATCGCGCTGCCGGGCCCGGGGACGGCACGCGGCTTCGGCGGGCGTGCCGATGACCGCGAGACCTTCTACTCCTTCAACGATCTCGTCACGCCGCCGACCGTGTACCGGCTCGATCTCGAGTCGGGACGCGCCACGCGCTGGCGCGCCCCGCGGGTGGCGTTCGACCCTGGCGCCTTCGAGGAGGAGCAGGTTTTTTACCCGGCCAAGGACGGCACCCACATTCCGCTGCTGCTTGCGTACCGCAAGGGCCTGAAGCTCGACGGCGACAATCCGCTGCTGCTCGAGGGCTACGGGGGCTTCGGCATCAGCAACCTGCCGCGTTTCGAGCCCTCGCGCATCGCCTGGCTCGAGATGGGCGGCGTGTTCGCGGTCGCCAGCATCCGCGGCGGCGGCGAGTACGGCGAGGCCTGGCACCGCCAGGCGATCCTCACCCACAAGCAGCTGGTGTTCGATGACTTCATCGCCGCGGCTGAGTGGCTGATCGCGCGCCACTACACCTCGACGCCGCGGCTCGCGATTCACGGCCGCTCCAACGGCGGCCTGCTGGTCGGCGCCTGCATGACGCAGCGGCCGGAGCTGTTCGGCGCGGCCATCCCCCAGGTCGGGGTGCTCGACATGCTGCGCTTCGACCGTTTCGGGCAGGGCGCCGGCTGGGAGGGCGACTACGGCTCGCCGCAGGATCCCGGGCAGTTCCGCGCGCTGTACGCCTACTCGCCGGTGCACAACGTGCGCGCCGGCGTGCGCTACCCGGCGACGCTCATCATCACCGCCGACCACGACACGCGCGTCATGCCGATGCACTCCTTCAAGTTCGCGGCGGCGCTGCAGGCGGCGCAGGCGGGCGACAAGCCGGTGCTGCTCGACGTGACGCTCAACGCCGGGCACGGCGGCGGCGAGGCGCTGGCGCAATCCTCCGCCCTCGATATCTATTCCTTCCTGGCGCACAACCTCGCGATGCGGAGCCGCTGAGCATGGCGACCGACACCGCGGCCACGGCGGCCCAGGCCTCGGCGCCGCGCAGCTGGAGCACGCGCCGCGAGGACAAGGCAAAGCGCCTCGCCGGCGTGGCGCCGCACGCCGATGGCAAGGTGGTGCGCCGTGCCGACATCGTGCCGGTGCTCGAGGCGCTGTTGCGCAGCGGCGACCGCGTCGCCCTCGAGGGCAACAACCAGAAGCAGGCGGACTTCCTGTCGCGCTCGCTGGTGGAGATCGATCCAAAGCGGGTCAGCGACCTGCACATGCTCATCTCCTCGATCACGCGGCCCGAGCACCTGACGCTGTTCGAGCGCGGCATCGCGCGGCGGGTCGATTTCTCCTACGCCGGCCCGCAGAGTCTGCGGGTCGCGCAGCTGCTCGAGGACGGTACGCTCGAGATCGGCGCGATCCACACCTACATCGAGCTCTACGCGCGCATGTTCGTCGACCTGACGCCGCAGGTGGTGCTGGTGTGCGCCGAAAAGGCCGATCTCGCCGGTAACCTCTACACCGGTCCCAACACCGAGGAGACCCCGACGCTGATCGAGGCGGCCGCGTTCCGCCACGGCATCGTGCTGGCGCAGGTGAACGAGGTGGTCGACCGCCTGCCACGCGTCGACGTGCCGGGATCCTGGGTCGACCTGATCGTGCCCGCCGACCGGCCGTTTGCCATCGAGCCGCTGTTCACGCGCGATCCACGGCAGATCAACGAGCTGCAGATCCTGATGGGGATGATGGTGATCCGCGGCATCTACGAGCGCCACGGCGTCACGGCCCTCAACCACGGCATCGGCTTCGGCACCGCGGCGATCGAGCTGCTGCTGCCGAGCTACGCCGGCGCACTCGGGCTCAAGGGCAGGATCTGCCGCAACTGGACCCTGAATCCGCACCCGACGCTCATTCCGGCCATCGAGAGCGGCTGGGTGGAGAGCGTGCACTGCTTCGGCGGCGAAGTCGGGATGGAAGACTACGTGCGCGCGCGCCCCGATGTCTTTTTTGTCGGCGGCGACGGCAGCCTGCGCTCCAACCGCGTGCTGTGCCAGCTCGCCGGCCAGTACGGCGTGGATCTGTTCATCGGCTCGACGCTGCAGATGGATGCGGATGCCAACTCCTCGACCGTGACGCTCGGGCGCCTCGCCGGCTACGGCGGCGCCCCCAACATGGGGCACGATCCGCGCGGCCGCCGGCACCCGAGCCCGGCGTGGCTCAGTCTGCTGACGGCCGAGGCTCCGATCGTGCGCGGGCGCAAGCTCGTGGTACAGCTGGTCGAGACCTTCAATCGCGGCGGCGTGCCGGCGCTGGTGGAGTCGCTGGAGGCGATCCAGGTGGGACGCGAGGCCGGCTTCGCCATAGCCCCGGTGATGATCTACGGCGACGACGTGAGTCACGTGGTGAGCGAGGAGGGCATCGCCTACCTCTACAAGGCGGAAGGTGCAGAAGAGCGCCGCGCCGCGCTCGCCGGCATCGCGGGCGCCACCAGCATCGGTCGGCGCGCGGACGTAAAGCGCACCGCCAGCCTGCGCGCGCGCGGACTCATCGCCTATCCCGAGGATCTCGGGGTGCGCCGCGGCGCGGCACGCCGTTCGCTGCTCGCCGCCCGCAGCATCGAGGACCTGGTCGCGTGGTCGGGGGGGCTCTACAAGCCGCCGCCCCGTTTCCGCAGCTGGTAGCGCATGCAGCCGCAGCTCGCCCTCGAGGCTCCCCCGCGGCGCGCACGCCG
>JASHVF010000403.1 GCA_030039615.1 Gammaproteobacteria bacterium
ATCTACCGCGATCTCGCCGCGCGCTGCGACTATCCGCTGCACCTCGGGCTCACCGAGGCCGGCATGGGCTCCAAGGGCATCGTGGCCTCGACCGCCGGCATGGCGGTGCTGCTGCAGGAAGGCATCGGCGACACCATCCGCGCATCGCTCACCCCCGAGCCCGGCGGCGATCGCACGCAGGAAGTGATCGTCGCGCAGGAGATCCTCCAGACCATGGGGCTGCGGGCGTTCGCGCCGCTGGTCATCGCCTGCCCCGGGTGTGGCCGCACGACCAGCACCTTCTTCCAGGAGCTCGCGCAGCAGATCCAGTCGCACATCCGCGCACGCATGCCGCAGTGGCGGCGCGAATACGCCGGGGTCGAGGCGATGACGGTCGCGGTCATGGGCTGCGTGGTGAACGGCCCCGGCGAGAGCAAGCACGCCAACCTCGGCATCAGCCTGCCGGGCACCGGCGAGCGGCCGGTGGCGCCGGTGTACGAGGACGGCGAGAAGACCGTGACGCTCAAGGGCGAGCGCATCGCCGACGAATTCCAGGAGATCGTCGAGCGCTACGTGGCGCGCCGCTACCCGCGCCTCGCATCCGCAGGTGGCGCATGAGCGAGCCGCTCGCCGGCCGCAGGTGCAAGCCCTGCGAGGGCGGCATTCCGCCGCTCACGGCGGCCGAGGCCGCGCAGCTCCTCACCCAGGTCGCGAGCGACTGGGCGCTCATCGACGGCGCGCGCGCCATCGCCCGCGAATTCAGGTTTCGCGATTTCTACCGCACCATGAGCTTCGTCAACGCACTCGCGCACATCGCCAACATCGAGGACCATCATCCGGACCTCGAGGTCGGCTACAACTACTGCCGCGTCAGGTTCACGACCCACGCCATCAAGGGCCTGTCCGAGAACGACTTCGTGTGCGCGGCGAAGGTGGACCTGATCCCGCTCGCCTGAGGCGCGCGTTCACCGCGGCGGCTCGCCGCCCGCGCCTCAGGGCAGATCGCCGGCCGCCGGGATCTCGATCTCGGACTGAAAGTGCACCTTCGCGAGCCATAGCAGCGCGAACACGAAGCAGCCGACACTCACTCCGAGAATGAGGACGAGCAGCTGGCGGAAGCGGTATTCCCATCGCTGGTCGGAGAGAAACGCCGACACCGCGATCATCAGATAGACGTATCCGACCACCGCGAGCGGCAGCAGGGCCAGCACCCAGAGCACGTGAAACGTCACCGCGATCCGCTGCCACATGAAGGCAAACCAGCCGACCTCGGCGAGCACGAGGGCCCCGAGCCACAGCCGCCAGCTGCGCAGCGCAGCATTGTCCCGGACGAAGCGCACCCGCCGGCCCTACTTCGCCCACTCGTACAGCGGCTTGCCCTTGTCGACCACGTGCACGGTGAGGAGCCTGAGGGGCTGATCGCCCACGACGGTGAAGCCGCCGTGCTCCACGTCGCGCAGGTTCATGGTGCTGCTGCCGGTCTGCATCATGGTGGGCGCCTTGCCCGGCAGCTGGATCATCGAGCCCTGCAGCACGTACACCGCCTCGACCCCGTGATGCGAGTGGCGTGGGATGCTCTCGCCCTTGCTGATCTCCGTGATCGAGGTGATGACCTCCATCTCGGAAGTGGTCGATAGGTCAGTGCGCTTGAGCTCCTGGCGCTGTGGCAGGTCGCCGGGCGCCGTACCGGCCCAGGCGGCGGCGATCAGAGTGCCCAGCCACAGAGCGGCCCAGTTTCGTCGTACTCGCATGCTCGTCCTCCTCAGGAAGCCTTCAGGCCCAGGTTAAACACCATGCCGAAGGGGTCACAGAGATAGCAGCGCGGAACGCCCGGGTCTTCTTCGACGAGGGTGCACCCTGCGGCAATGAGTCGCGCCTTGGTCGCCGCGACGTCCGCCACCAGAAAATCGAATACCGGCCCGTGAGGCGGCCCCGCCTCGACGTACAGCTGCAGAGCGCCGGTCTCGAAACCGACCAGCGCCGGCGCGCGGCTCGAGACCTTGAAGCCGAGCACCTCGGCGTAGAAGCGCACCGCCTCCGGCCAGCGGTCGGTCCGCAGGATCACGTCGCGCGAGGATCTGATGTCCGGCATTGGCTTGCCTCCTGTCGATGCTATTTGTGCATGAGGCCGAGGCACTGTCGGGCGCCGTCATTCACCTGCTCGAGGCTCAGCAGTATTCCCTGCTGCGGATCGAAGGCGACGCCTTCGAAGCGCGACACCAGCGCCGCGGCGGCCAGGAACGCCGCGGCGCACTCCTCGGGGTGTGCGCCGTAGCTCAGGGAGTAGACGACGGGGTCGGCGAGCGGCACCGCGGCGAGCTGCGGGTACTGCGCGCCCACGTCGACCGCCGATTCAGACAGGAAGTAGAAGCCCGTGGCGCGCCCCTCGACCCTGACGGAAAGGAACCCGCTGTGGTGTTTCAGGTCGACGGAGCGCGACAGGCTGGCGGGTGCGCGCGCCTCCCACAGCGCCTGATTCCAGCTCGCCCAGTCGGGGGCCTTGCCGGTCGCGAGAACCACCAGAAGCTCAACGGCCACCGTCGTCTCCGCAGTCTTGGGGCTTCATCAGCGTACCAATTATCGCGCCTAGTTCTCCCCGGAGCGCAGCCGCGCCGCCACAAAGTCGACGAACGAGCGCACCTTCGCCGGGATGAAGCGCGCACTCGGGTACACCGCGTAGATGGCCTGCTCGGCGCTCGTCCAGCCGGGCAGCACGCGCCGCAGCTCGCCGCTGCGCTCGTCGGCGGCGGCCACCGACGCCGGCAACAGGCCGATGCCGGCGCCGGCGCGGCAGGCGGTGAGCAGCAGGAAGGCGTTGTTCGAATGCAGCGGCCCGCGGACCTCGACCGCAATCCGGGTGCGCGCACGCTCGAGCTCCCAGCGCCGCGGACGCGGCCCGATGTCGAGGACCAGGCAGGAATGCTCGCCGAGCTGCTGCGGAGTGCGCGGGCTGCCGCGCCGCTCGAGATACGCCGGACTCGCGAGCAGCACGCGGCGCGTGGGTGCGAGACGGCGCGCCACCAGGCGCGAGTCAGCGTCCAGCGTGCCGACCCGCAGCGCCAGGTCGAAGCCTTCCTCGACCAGATCGACGTAGCGATTGGAGAGCTGCAGGTCGAGCGTCACCAGCGGGTGCGCGGCGAGAAACTCCGGCACGATCGGCGCGAGCAGCGTCTGCCCGGCACCGGTTGCGGCGCTCACCCGCAGGTTGCCGTGGAGCGAGGCGGCGCGATCGCGTACCTCGGCGTCGGCTCCCTCGAGCTCGGCGAGCAGCGCCTCGCAACGCTTGAGATAGTCGCGTCCCGCATCGCTCAGCATCACGCGCCGCGTAGTCCGCTGCAGCAGCCTCACTCCGAGGCGGTTCTCGAGCGCAGCCACCGCGCGGCTGATCGCCGATACGTGGCGCTCGAGGTGGCGTGCAGCCTGGGCGAAGCTCTGCGACCGGGCGACTTCCACGAAGGCGCTCAGCTGCTCGAAGCGGTCCATGGATTATTGCATGCCATGCAATGTTCAATTGCATTCTACTCGGTTTATCGCCTGGACTGCGGTGCTTATGCTGTGCCGCATGAGCCTCGAGTCACGCTCCCCCGCCGCTGCCCTGACGCGCCTGCCGGCCGGCGTGCTCGGGAGCGCCTTCGTGCTGCTGTGGTGCACGGGCTATCCGGCGGCGCGCATCGGCCTCGATCACAGCGCGCCTTTCACGCTGCTGGCGCTGCGCTTCGGCGGCGCGGGACTGCTCTTCACGCTGCTCGCCCTGCTCGGCGGAGTTCGCTGGCCGCGCGGACGTGCGGCGCTGCACAGCCTGGTGGTGGGCGCGCTGCAGCTCGGGCTGCAGTTCGGGTCGCTCTATTGGGCCGCCGCCCGGGGCGTGAACGTGGGACTCATCGCGCTCGTCATCGGCACCATGCCGATCGTCACCGCGCTGCTCGGGCTCGCCTGGTTCGGCGAGCGGGTACGTGCGCCGCAATGGCTCGGCTTCGCCTTCGGATTCGCGGGGGTCGCGCTCGCCGTCGGGGAGAGCGTCCATCCCGGTGCGGGCGCCGACACGTCGGCATACGTCGCGGTGCTCGCCGGTCTGCTCGCCATCAGCGTCGGCACGCTCTATCAGAAGCATCACGGCTCGAACGTCGACCCGCGCAGCGGCCTCGCGCTGCAGAACCTGGGCGCGACGGCCCTGCTGCTGCCGCTGGCGGCCATCGAGGGGTTCCGCTTCGAGCTCTCACCCGGCTCGGCCGCCGCCCTCGGCTGGATGATCGGCGTCAACTCGCTGAGCGCGTTTGGCCTCTTCTTCGTGCTGCTGCGGCGCGGAGCGGTGAACCAGGTGGCGACGCTGTTCTTCCTCATGCCGCCGGTCACCGCCGTCATGGATTACCTGGTGCTCGGCGACTCCCTCACCATGGCCAAGGTCTGTGGCATCGCAGTCGCCGCCCTCGGCGTCTACCTCGCGACGCGGCCGGCGACCGTGCCCGCGCTCGCCCGCTCGGACAAGCCCGTCAGTGCAGGGCCGCTTCCGGAAGCTCGCCGCTCGTGCCCAGCGCGCGGCGGATGAAGAAGCGCCGCAGCTCCTGACTGCGATTCACCCACCCGAGCCCGCGCTGCACGAGCCGCGCGAGCGGCCCGCTACCGTGCGAAAGCAGCCGGTCGAAGGCATCGATGGCGACTCCCATGACCGCGACCTCGCTCTTGCGCCAGCGCTCGTAGGCGCGCAGCACGGCGAGCGAGCCCGGGTCCTCGCGCCGCGCAAGGCCTGCCGTTACCAGCTGCGCCAGCGCCGCGGCATCGAGGAGGCCCAGGTTCACGCCCTGGCCGGCAAGCGGATGCACCACGTGGGCGGCGTCGCCGACGAGCGCCACCCGTGGGGCCACGTAACGCGGCGCCGCCAGGCGCCGCAGCGGGAAGCTGGCGCGCTCGCTCACGAGCCGCGTCGCCCCGAGCGCGAGGTCGGAGGCGCGATCGAGCTGGCGCGCAAAGTCCGCGGCGCTTGCCTGCGCGAGATCGGCGGCCAGCGCCTCGTCCGCCGACCAAACGATCGAGCTCGTGCCATCGAAGAGCGGCAGGAATGCGAGCGTCCCATTGCTCATGAAGCGCTGCCAGGCGGTGCGCTCGTGCGGCCGCTCGGTGGCCACCGTGGCGACGATGGCGGTCTCGCGGTAGTCGCGCACCTCGGCGCCGAGGCCCGCGGCCTGGCGCACCGCAGAATGCGCGCCATCGGCGCCGACCACCAGCCGGGTGTGCAGCACTCCGCCGCCGGTCTCGATGACCACGGCATCGTCGCCGATGCCGAGAGAGCCGAGCTGCGTTGCTTCCAGCCGGCCGCCCGCTTCGGTGAATGCCGCGAGCAGCGCGGTCTGCAACAGCCGGCTCTCGAGGATGTAGCCGAGATTCGGCTCGCCGACGTCGGCGGCATCGAAGGCGAGCGCGCCGGCTCCGCGTGCGCTCGTGCTCTCGTGCCACACGCGCATGCGCTCGTAGGCGCACAACCGCGGGCCGGCGATCCGCCCCCAGGCGCCGGCGGCCTGCAGCAGCCGTTCGCTGGCGCGCGATACGGCGACCACTCGGGCATCGGGCGGCGCATCCGCGGCGGGCGGCTCGGG
>JASHVF010000046.1 GCA_030039615.1 Gammaproteobacteria bacterium
TCCCAGTCCTCGACATCCATCTCCTCGACGGTGCCGTCGAAGTACTGGATCTCGATGGTGCCGTCGTCGTCATCGACGGCCACGACCTCGAACAGCTGGCCGCCATTCAAGCGATACCAGTCGCCGATGCCAGGATGAGGAGCCGTCATCGCCGCAACCTCCCTGGGCCCGCGTGCCGCAGCTGTTATGCTCACGCCCTCGGCAGGCCCGGCAAACATTTCTTCAAGAGGGATGCCCGAGGCAATTCATGTTGCGCCTCGCCTGTGACGCTTTCAAGACTTAATTGGGAGTCGCGCGCAACGTCGTCGGCTTTCTCTGGCGCATAGCATCAATGTTCGAGCAGTCGTTGAAGTTCTTCGTGGTGTTCTTCGTGGTGATCGACCCCGTGTCGCTCATCCCGCTGTTCACCGGCCTGACCGCGGGCGCCAATACCAGCTACAAGCGCCGCATGGCGCTGCAGGCGGTGGCGATCTCGGCGGTGATCCTGTTGCTGTTCGCGGTCGGCGGTGCGGCGTTTCTGCAACTCATGGGCATCAGCCTCGAGGCGTTCCGCATCTTCGGCGGCCTGTTGCTGTTTCTGCTGGCGCTGGAGATGGTATTCGCGCGCGAGTCCGGCGCGCGCACCTCGAGCGATGAGGCCGCGGAGAGCCGCCGGCGCGCGGATATCTCCGTCTTTCCGCTCGCCTTTCCGTTCATCGCGGGCCCGGCCGCGCTCACCACGATCCTCTTGTGGTTCGGGCGCATTCATCTGCCGGCCCAGGCGGGCCTGTTCGTGGGACTCATCGCCGCGGCCGCGCTCGTGCTGGCGATCGTGGTGGCGCTCTTGTGGGTGGCCGAGCCGCTGATGCGCGTGATCGGCGTGACCGGCGCCAATGTCGCGAGCCGCATCCTCGGCGTGGTCCTCGGGGCGCTGGCGGTGCAGTTCGTGCTCGACGGGCTGCGGCAGGCGTTCGCCAGCGCCTGAAGCGCGCCTCAGGCGCGGCGGCGGAATGCCAGGTCCCACACCTCGTGCCCGAGCCGCGTGCCGCGCCGCTCGAAACGAGTGGGAGTGCGCTCCGCCGGGCGCTCGCTGAAGCCGCCGCCGGGGGCGAGATTGACGAACTCCGCGCTCGCGGCCAGCAGGGTGAGCATCTCGAGCGCGTAGGGCTGCCAGTCGGTGGCGAGGCGCAGCGTGCCGCCGGGGGCGAGCGCGCGCGCGATGAGCGCCACGAACGGCGCCTGGATGAGACGCCGCTTGTGGTGGCGCTTCTTCGGCCAGGGATCGGGGAACAGCACCAGTACCTCGGCGAGGCTCGCGGGGGCGATCTGCCGCTCGAGCACCTCGACGGCGTCGTGACAGATGACGCGCACGTTGGCAAGGCCGCCTTGCTCGAGCGCGAGCAGCAGCCGGCCGACGCCGGGCCGGTGCACTTCGATGCCGAGATAGTCGCGCTGCGGGTGCGCGTGCGCGAGCGCGGCGAGGTTTTCGCCGTTGCCGAAGCCGATCTCGAGCGTGCGCGGCGCTTCGCGCCCGAAGGATACCGAGAGCTCGAGCTGCTTTGAGTCGTGCTCGATGCCGTACCTCGGCCATAGCTCGCCGAGGGCGCGCTGCTGCGCCGCGGTGATGCGCCCGGCGCGGGTGACGAACGAGCGGATCGAGCGCGGATGGCCGGGGTCGGGCATGGCTGGACGGAGATGCTAACGCGGCAGAACGTGCCCGTGGCGCCAGTGCCCATGGTATAAGGCCGCGCCATATTCATACGGGCCGCGGAGGGTCCAATGCCGAAGTCACTGGCGCTGGCGATGGTTGCGGTTGTGGGCTTTGCGGGAGCGGCGCTTGCCGAGGAGGGCGCAGCCAGACCTAAGGGTGCGGATGCCCAGCCGCCGCCGGCGGACCTGAAGAGCCTGTGCCACATCGACGTCAAGGGGGACCTCAAGGACGAGTGGCGCCGCCTGCCCGAGGCGCAGAGCTCCGTGACGCAGCACCACTTTGGTGCGGGCGCCAAGGCGTTCGACTACAGCGCCACCGCCGGCACCCTCATCGTGCGCGACGACGAAGACAAGCCGATCGCCAGCATCGGCTACGTGGCCTACACCCGCCACCCGGCGCGCGACGGCGAGCAGCGGCCGGTGATGTTCGCCTTCAACGGCGGCCCGGGCTCCTCCTCGCTATGGCTGCATATGGGAGTGCTCGGTCCGCGGCGCGTGGTGGTCTCCGATCCCGAGCCGACGCCGAACGCACCCTACCGCACCGTCGAGAACGCCTATGGGGTGCTCGACAAGAGCGACCTGGTGATGATCGACCCGGTCGGCACCGGCCTGTCCCGCGCGGTCTGCAATCACAAGGACGATGAGTTCTGGGGCGTGGATCCGGACGTCGACTCCCTCGGGCGTTTCATTGCGCAGTACCTCTCCGACAATAACCGCTGGACTTCGCCCCGCTACCTGCTCGGCGAGAGCTACGGGACGACGCGTGGCGCTGCGATCGTCAACTGGCTGCGCGTGCACCGCTCGCTCGAGTTCAACGGCCTGATCCTGGTGTCGGTCGCCACCGACATCGAGGCGATCTTCGCCGAGCTTCCCGGGAACGATCGCCCCTACTCGGTGTACCTGCCGGGCTATGCGGCGGTCGCCTGGTACCACAAGGCGCTGCCGCACCAGCCGCCGGCGCTCGAGCCGTTCCTCGCCGAGGTGCGCGCCTATGCGATGGGACCGTACACCGCGGCGCTGCTCAAGGGCGATGCGCTGAGCGACGCCGAGCGCGATGCGGTCGCGCAGCAGCTGCACGAATACACCGGTCTCTCGGTCGAGTACCTGAAGCACGCGAACCTGCGCGTCTCGGAGATCATGTTCGCGCACGAGCTGCTCAACGCGCAGCGCGAGACCATCGGGCGGCTCGACGGGCGTTTTGCCGGCCCCACCCAGGACCAGACCGCCAAGGAAGCGGACTACGATCCCCAGTCGGCCGCCATCAGCGCCGCCTTCACCGCCGCCTTCCTCGACTACTACCACGGCGACCTCAAGTTCGGTCAGGGGCAGACCTACCGCACCACCAACTTCGCGATCGGCGGGAAGTGGAAGTGGACCCACATGACCGACAGCGGCGAGCAGCCGATCGTCAACTCGGGCGTCGACCTGGCGCAGGCGCTGGTGCAGGACCAGAACCTCAAGGTGCTGGTGCTCAACGGCTACTACGATCTCGCCACGCCGTTCTCGGCCACCGAGTACGTCATGACGCACTTAGGCGTGCCGCCCGCGGCGAGCGCGCGCATCGCCATGAAGTACTACGAGGCGGGCCACATGATGTACGTGAACCCGGCCTCGATCGTGAAGATGAAGGGCGACCTCGACGCCTTTATCGACTCGACGTCGCGTCAGTAACCGGCAGCACCATCTGGGCACGCAGGCCCGGATGGTTGTCGATGAGCTCGAGCACGCCGCCGTGGAGCTTGGCGACGGCGTCGACGATCGAGAGTCCGAGGCCGACGCCAGGCGTGCCGCGGCTGGCATCGCCGCGGAAGAAGCGCTCGGTGACCTTGGGTTTGTCGGCCGCGGTGATCCCCGGGCCGTTGTCGGCTACCTCGATGGCGACCGAGCCGTCGGCGCGCCGTCCGACGCGCACGCGGATCGCGCCGCGCTCGGGCACGCACTTGAGGGAATTGTCGATGAGGTTGCTGAGCGCCTGCGCGAGCAGCACCGGGTCGCCCGCCACCGCGGCGGCGCCGCTCGCCTCGAAGGAGAAGGCCACGCCCTTCTGCTCGGCGGCCGGCTCGTAGAACTCGACCACCTCGGCGGCGACGCGCGCCGCGTCCACCTGCACGAAGCCCGAGCGGCGCGCCCCGGTGTCGAGCTCGGCGAGGCGCAGCAGCGCTGCGAAGATGCGCATCACGCGATCGACGTCGGCGACCGCCGCCTCGATCTCGGCGAAGGTCTCGGCGGGGTCGGGACGCGTGAGCGAGAGCTCCTCGAGCCGCGAGCGCAGCTCCGCGAGCGGCGTGCGCAGGTCGTGCGCGATCGAGTTGGAGACGTCGCTGATACCCTGGATGAGGCGCTCGATGTGATCGAGCATGCCGTTGATGGTGTGCGAGAGCGTCGCGAACTCATCCCCCGAGCCGGCGTCCGGCAGGCGCTTGCGCAGGTCGCCCGCCATGATGGCCGACACCGTGGTGCGCATCGCCTCGACGCGCGCCAGCAGCTGGCGGCGGATGAGGAGGGCGCCGGCGACGCCCACCACGAACAGGAAGGTCACCGCCGCCGCGAGTCCCCAGGCGAACTGCCGCTCGAGCGGCAGGTAGAGCGACAGGTCGCGTCCCACCAGGAGGTGATAACCCCCGGGGAGCGTGCGCTGCACCAGCCCCATGCCGCCCGGGCGATCCGGCAGATACGCGGTCACCGAGTGGTTGCCGGCCTCGGCCGGGAGGTTTGCCGGCCACGCGGCGAGATTGCCGGCGAGCTTGCGATAGTGGTCGTCGGTGACCAGCAGCGCGCGCTCGAACGCGATCTGCATGGCGATGCGCTCATCGATACGGGCGGTGAGACCGTCGATTCCCTCGCGGGCGAACACCGCGGTGAGCCGCTGGGCGTCATCGAGCAGGATCTCCTCGCGCGCGGCAAAGATGGTGACGTTCCACGTGTACCAGAGCGTCACCGCAAAGGCGCCGAGCGCGGCGAGTCCGAGCAGCAGGTAGCCGAGCGCCCAGGTGACCGGGGAGGAGCGGATCCACCTACTCATGGTCGGTGAGCATATAGCCGGCGTTGCGCACGGTGCGCACCAGCGGCCGCTCGCTGTCGAGCTCGAGCTTCTGGCGGAGCTTGGAGATGTGCACGTCGACCACGTTGGTCTGCGGATCGAAGTTATATTCCCACACCGCCTCGAGCAGCATGGTGCGCGTCACCACCTGGTTGGCGTGCCGCATCAGGTACTCGAGCAGCTTGAACTCGCGCGGCTGCAGGGTGATGGCGCGGCTGCCGCGCGTCACGCGCCGCGACAGCAGATCCATGCGCAGGTCGCCCACCTGCAGCAGGTGGTCGGCCTCGGTGCCGGAGCTGCGCCGGCCGAGGGCATCGAGCCGCGCCAGGAGCTCGCCGAAGGCGAACGGCTTGGTGAGGTAGTCATCGCCCCCCGAGCGCAGCCCCTTGATGCGCTCATCGACCGCATCCAGCGCCGAGAGGATCAGGATCGGCGTGCGGTTGCCCGCCTTGCGCAGCGCCTCGATGATGCCGAGGCCGTCGATGTTGCCGGGGAGCATGCGGTCCATGACGATCACGTCGTGCGGCTCGCTGGCAGCGAGGAACAGGCCGTCGCGGCCGTTATCGGCGTGCTCGACGGTGTGGCCCGCCTCGCGCAGACCCTTGGTGACGAAGCGCGCGACCCGCTCGTTATCCTCGACCAGCAGGATCTTCACGGCCTAACCCTGCGCACCCTCGGCCGCCGGCGTCGCCTGCGCGCCGCTCTCCTGGTGCGGATGCTTGCGCGCCCAGCGCACCACCAGGCGGTCGAGGTACAGGTAGATCACCGGGGTCGTGAACAGTGTCAGCATCTGGCTCAAGACCAGGCCGCCGACCATTGTATAGCCGAGCGGCTGACGCAGCTCCGAGCCCGTGCCGTGGCCGAGCATGAGCGGCAGTGCGCCGAGCAGCGCCGCCATGGTGGTCATCATGATGGGCCGGAAGCGCAGCAGGCACGCGCGGCGGATTGCCGCCTGCGGCTCGAGCCCCTCGTTGCGCTCGGCGTGGATGGCGAAATCGACCATCATGATGCCGTTCTTCTTGACGATGCCGATCAGCAGGATGATGCCGATGAGGCCCACCACCGAGAGGTCGAAGTGGAACAGCATCAGCATGAGCAGCGCACCGACGCCGGCCGAAGGCAGCGTCGAGAGAATGGTGAGCGGGTGGATGTAGCTCTCGTAGAGCACGCCCAGGATGATGTACACGGCGAGCAGCGCCGCGAGGATCAGCAGCGGCGCGGTCCGCAGTGAGTCCTTGAAGGCCTGCGCCGTGCCCTGGAAGGTGCCGAGGATCGCCGCCGGCATGTGGATGGTGGCGGCGACCTTCTGGATGGCCGCCACGGCGTCGCCGAGCGCCACGCCCGGAGCCAGGTTGAAGGAGAGCGTGACCGCCGGGAACTGCCCCTGGTGATTCACCGAGAGATAGCTGGTGTGACCGGTGTCGTAGCGCGTGAAGGTCGAGAGCGGCACCTGCTGCCCGGTGAGCGGTGACTTGATGTAGATCTTGTGCAGCGTATCGGGGTCGCCGAGCAGCGCAGGGCTCACCTCGAGCACCACGTGGTAGCTGTTGAGCTGGGTGAAGTACTGGGTGACTTCGCGCTGGCCGAAGGCATCGTACAGCGTGTTGTCGATGAGTGCCGGCTGGATGCCGAAGCGCGCCGCCTGGTCGCGGTCGATGACCAGCGCCAGCTTGGTGCTGCTCGACTGCTGGTCGGATGCCACGTCGCGCAGCTCGGGCAGCTTCTTCAGCTCCGCGAGCAGCCGCGGTGCCCAGGTGTTGAGCTCCTCGAGGTTCGCGTCCTGCAGCGTGAACTGGTACTGGGTGCGCGCCAGGCGCCCGCCGACGTTCAGGTCCTGGGAGGCCTGCAGGAATACCGTGCCGTCG
>JASHVF010000404.1 GCA_030039615.1 Gammaproteobacteria bacterium
CTGCACTACGCGCACTCGCGCGGCGTGATCCACCGCGACGTCAAGCCTTCCAACGTGATGCTCACGCAGGACAGCGACGTGCGCATCATCGACTTCGGCATCGCGCTGGTGCAGGACTCCGACATCTCGCGCATCGAGGGCATCGCCGGCAGCCCCTCCTACATGTCGCCGGAGCAGGTGCAGAGCCTCGACCTCACCAACTCCTCGGACCTGTACTCGCTCGGCGCGGTCATGTACGAGCTGCTCACCGGGCAGCGGCCGTTCCGCGCCGGCAACCTGCAGAAGCTTCTGCACCAGATCGTGTACGCCACGCCGCCCCCGATCCATACGCTGCGCAAGGACGTGCCCGAAGAGCTGGAAGCGGTGGTGGCGACGGCCTTGCTCAAGGATCCGACCAAGCGGCACAAGAGCGGACTCGATTTTGCGGCCGAGCTCACCCGCGTACATCAGCGGCTGCGCGAGGCTAACGCGCGCATCGACCGCCAGGAGCAGTTCGGCGTGTTGCGGCGGCTGAAGTTCTTCCACGAGTTCTCGCACGCCGAGATCTGGGAAGTGCTGCGCGCCAGCAGCTGGCAGGACTACAACGCCGGCGAAGAGATCGTCAAGGAAGGGGAGATGGACGACCGCTTCTACATCCTGGTGACCGGCGGTTGCGCAGTCGAGCGCCACGGCCAGCGCGTCGGCGCGCTCGATACCGGCGATTGTTTCGGCGAGGCGAGCTATGTGCCGGGCGCCAAGCGCACCGCGACCATCCGCGCGGCCTCGCAGGTGACCGTGCTCAAGGTGAGCTCGACGCTGCTCGAGCAGGTGTCGGCCTCGTGTCAGCTGCGCTTCAACCGGGTATTCCTGCGCTCGCTGATCGCGCGCCTGCAGAGCGCCGAGCGCGCGCCGCACACCGCCGCCGCTTCCTGAAATCCTCCGCCAGCTGATCCCGCGCCCTGGCTCGGCCCTTGCGCGCCGCCGCCGGCGGCTCCTACCCTGTGAGCTGTGCATGTACTGCTGATCGAAGACGACACCGAGGCCGCACGCTTCCTGGTGAAGGGCCTGCGCGAGAGCGGCTACTCCGTGGATCACGCCGCCGACGGGCGCGAGGGGCTGTTCCGCGCGACCGAGGGCCAGTTCGACCTGGTGGTGACCGATCGCATGCTGCCGCACATCGACGGCCTCGCGATCATCGAGCTGATGCGCCGCAAGGGGATCAGCACGCCGGTACTGGTGCTGTCAGCGCTCGGCAGCGTCGATGATCGCGTCAAGGGCCTGAAGGCAGGCGGCGACGACTATCTCACCAAGCCATTCGCGTTCGCCGAGCTGCTGGCGCGGATCGAGGCATTGCTGCGCCGGCGCTCGAGCTCGCCGCAGGCGACGCGCCTCAAGGTCGAGGATCTCGAGTTCGACCTGCTGGCGCGGCGCGTGACGCGCGGCGCCCGCGAGATCGAGCTGACAGCGCGGGAGCTGAAGCTGCTCGAGTTCCTGATGCGCCGCGCCGGCCAGGTGGTGACCCGCACCATGCTGCTCGAGGGCGTGTGGGATCTGCACTTCGATCCGCAGAGCAACCTGATCGACGTGCACATCAGCCGGCTGCGCCAGGCGATTGACCGCGGCTCGGACCACCCGCTCATCCACACGGTGCGCGGCTCGGGCTACGTGCTGCGCAGCGAGAGCTGACCGTGAAGCTCGGCCTGTTCAACACCACCGCGTTCCGCCTCTCGGTAGGCTACACGCTGCTCATCACGCTGGCCGTCGCGGTAACACTCGGCAGCGCCTACAAGCTTACCGAGAGCCTGATCGATGACGAGGTCGATCTGATCATCGACACCGAACTGAAGAGCCTCGAGGAGAAATACGCACGCAACGGGGTGACGGGCGTCACCGAGGAGATCAATCTGCGCATCGAGAGCTGGGGCCGCATCGGCGGCGTCTACATGGTTGCGGACGCCAACTTCGAGCGCATCGCGGGCAATCTCACCAGCTGGCCGTTCGACGGGATGCCGACGGAGCGCTGGCCGCAGTTCGAGATCACGACCGTCGAGCCGGGCCGGCGCGCGGTGCACCCGGTGCGCGCCGCCGTGCGCTCGCTGCCCGGCGGCGACCTGCTGCTGGTCGGCACCGATATCTCCCAGGGACGGCGCTTTGCCGAGAAGTTCTGGGTCGCGACGCTGTGGGGCATCGGACTCTCGGCGCTGGCCGCGGCCCTCGCCGGCTTCTGGTTCAGCTACCGTCTGGCCCGCCGGGTCGACGAGGTGACCCGCACCTGCCAGAGCATCATGGCGGGCGAGCCCGGCGCGCGGCTGCCGGTCGCGGGCGCCAACGACGAGTTCGACTCCCTGGCGGCGTCGGTGAACCGGGTGCTCGACCGCCTCGAGGACCAGGCCGGCACGCTGCGCGCGACCTTCGACAGCACCGCGCACGACCTGCGCGCGCCGTTGCACCGGCTGCGCGCGCGTCTCGACACGCTGCTGCTGCGCTCGCCGCCGCTCGAGGCGGCGGTGCACGAATCGATCGAGTCGGCGCTGCGCGAGGTCGAGCACCTGCAGCGCACGCTTGCGACGCTGCTGCAGATCGCGCTGGCCGAATCCGGCGCGCCGCTGGCCGCGTCCGCCGCGGTCGACGTCGGCGAGCTGGCCAGCGAGCTGGTGGAGCTGTTCGAGCCGGTCGCCGGCGCGCAGGGGGTGCGGCTCGCGTGCCGGCCCGAGCCGGCGGCGCTGGTGCACGGCAATCGGCAGCTGCTGGCGCAGCTGCTGACCAACCTCATCGAGAACGGACTCAAGTATGTGCCCGCGGGCGGCAGCATCGAGGTCGGTGTGCGCCGCCTCGCGGGCGCGGTGCGCCTGGTGGTGAGCGACAACGGGCCGGGCATCGCGGCGGAGGACCGCGCGCGCGCGGTTCAGCCCTTCGCGCGCTTCGGGCCCGGCAAGCAGGGAGGGGGCGGGCTGGGTCTGAGCCTGGTCGCGGCGATTGCCCGGCTGCACCGCGGGCGGCTCGCGCTCGAGAGCAACGAGCCCGGCCTCCGGGTGGTCGTGGAACTACCGGCCTAGTGAGAGGCGGCCGGCTGCGCCGCCTGAGTCTTGCCCGCCGTACAGTCCTTCACATACTGCTCGCGCTGCTTGCCCTCGAGCTGCTTCGCCGTGGCTTCCCGGTTGCACGACTTGAGCGTCGGGTGCTTGACGGGCGTGGCGGTCGGCGCCGCCGGCGGGTCGGCGGCAGTGACACTGCCGCAGACGATGAGACCCAGGGCGGCGAGGACGATCCGGTACTTCATGGAAGCGAAGTTAGCGGTCGGGGCCTGTCGCAGCCATGACGGCGACATTAAGAAATCGTCATGCGGCGCGCCGCCGCCGGCGGCGGGCCGTCAGGCGTCCTTGTCGTGCTCGATGAGCGCGTAGGCCGAATGATTGTGGATGGACTCGAAATTCTCCGACTCGACCACGTAGGCCGCGACGCGCTCGTCGCGATTCAGCCGTGCCGCGACGTCGCGCACCATGTCCTCGACGAACTTCGGGTTGTCGTAGGCGAGCTCGGTCACGTACTTCTCGTCGGGGCGCTTCAGGATCCCGTAGAGCTCACAGGAGGCCTCGCTCTCGGCGATCTCGATCAGCTCCTCGATCCACATGTAGCTGCGCAGCTTCGCCGTGATGGTGACGCGCGAGCGCTGGTTGTGAGCGCCATAGTCGGAGATGCGCTTCGAGCACGGGCACAGGCTCGTCACCGGCACCGCCACCCGTACCCACAGCTGCGTGCGTCCGGCGCGGTGCTCGCCGATCAGCGTTGCGCGGTAGTCCATCAGGCTCTCGACGCCGGACACCGGCGCCCTCTTCATGACAAAGAACGGGAAGCTCATCTCGATATGACCGGTTTCGGCCTCAAGGCGCGCCGTCATGCCTTCGAGCATGGTGCGAAATGACTCCACCGATATCTCGCGCTCCGCGTGCAGCGTCTCGACGAAGCGCGACATGTGCGTGCCCTTGAAGTTATGCGGCAGGCTCACGTACATGTTGAAGGTCGCGATGGTGTGCTGCTCGCCCGCCGAGCGGTCCTTGACCCGCACGGGGTGGCTGATGTCCTTGATGCCGACGCGGTTGATCGGCAGCTGCCGTGTGTCGGCGCGTGCCTGCACGTCCTCGACCACGGTGACGGGGGCGCGGGCGATCCTGGCGGTGGCGGCGGGCGGTGTCATGAGTGAAAGCCTACAGGAATGCGC
>JASHVF010000405.1 GCA_030039615.1 Gammaproteobacteria bacterium
CCGCGCCCTGCGCCGCCGGCGCGCGCGCTGCAAGCGCGCCGAGCTCGCGTCCGACCATCATGCGGATCAGGTCGTCGCGGCCGAGATCGCGGGGGCTGCCGCTGCCGACGTGGCGGCCGTCACGCAGTACCGAGATCTCGTCGGCGAGCGCGAACAGCTCCTCCATCCGGTGGGTGACGTAGAAGATGCCGACGCCCTGCGACTTGAGGTCGCGGATCACCGCGAACAGTCGCTCGGCGTCGCGCTCGGTGAGCGCCGAGGTGGGCTCGTCCATGATGAGCAGCCGTGACTCGCGCGAGAGCGCGCGCGCGATCTCCACCATCTGCCGCATGGCGATCGACAGAGTTCCGACCTCGGCGCGCGGATCGATGTCGAGGGCGAGCCGCGCGAGCAGGGCACGCGTACGGCGGTGGAGCTCCGCGTGGCGCACGAGACCGCAGGCGTTGAGCGGCTCGCGGCGGATCCAGATGTTTTCGGCGACGCTCATGGAGGGCATCAGGTTGAGTTCCTGATGGATCATGGCGATGCCGTGGGCCAGCGCCGCGCGCGGGGAGTCGAAGCGCACGCTGCGTCCCTCGAGCCGCAGCTCGCCGCTATCCGGCGGGCAGACGCCGGCGACGATCCTCATGAGCGTGGACTTGCCGGCGCCGTTTTCGCCGACCAGCGCGTGAACCGAGCCGCGCCGCAGCTCGAGCGATACGTCAGCGAGCGCCGCGACGCCGGGAAACGCCTTGCAGACGTGGCGCAGCTCGAGGAGCGCCTGCGGCGCGGCGGCGGCGCTGCCGGTCACGGTCGCCGTCCCAGATAGCTCGAGAGGTTGGCCGGCGTCACGAGCTCGAACGGCACCCACACGAAGGAAGGGACCTTCTCGTTGTGGGCGAGCTTGAGAGCGGCGTCGACCGCGCCGCGACCCTGCGCGGGCGCGTTCTGGAACACCGTTACCTTGAGATCCCCCGATTTCATGGCGGCGAGGGCGTCGGGCGTAGCGTCGATCCCCGCGACGATCGTCGCCTGGAGCAGGTGCGCCTGCTTGAGCGACTGGATCGCGCCGATCGCCATCTCGTCGTCGTTGGCGACCACCGCCTGCGGGCGCAGCCCGGCGCTCAGCCAGTTGGTCATGAGATCGGCCGCCTCGGTGCGCTTCCAGTCGGCGACCTGCCGGTCGAGCACGTGGATGGCGCTGCAGGCGGGCCTGACGAGCACATCCTGGATGTCCTGGCTGCGTTGCCGCGCCGCCTGATTGGTGAGCTCGCCCATCAGCACCACGATGTCGCCCTTGCCATTCAGCAGGCGACAGACCTCGGTCATCTCCAGCGTGCCGGACTGCGTCTCGTCCGAGCCGACGAAGGACACGCGCGGCGGCAGGTGGCGGTCGCTCGGCATGCGGTTCACGTAAACCAGCGCGATCCCCGAGGCCGCCACCAGCTGCGTCATGCGTGAGGTCGCATCGGTATCGACGGCGCTCACGATGATGGCGTCGACGTGCTGCGCCATGAAGTTCTGGATCTGGTTGAGCTGGCGGCCGATGTCGTTCTCGGCGTCCTCGAACTGGATTGGAACGTTGAGCTGCTGGGCGCGCTCCTTCATGCTGGCGCGCACTTCCGTCAGGAAATTGTCATCGAACAGGGCCATGGAGACCCCGATCGTGACCGCCTGCGCGGCGGTGGCAACGCCCAGCAGCAGGGCCGCCAGCAAAGGCAGCGATAGGCGTTTCATGCTCATACCCTATGCAGCAGTTGAGCGAAGGAGCGCATTCTAATGCCGGCGCGGCGTCGGGGCTCTAACCTTAGCGTCGCCAGGTGTGGTAGCGTCCGCGGCGTGGATCGTCGCGAGTTCCTCGAATCGGTCGCCGGGCTGTCGGCGCTGCTGCCCGGACTCTCGCTGGAGCAGGCCTTTGCGCAAGGGCTGCACGAGCGCGCCCAGGGAGCCGCCTCGCCACGGACGCTGAGCGCTGCGCAGGACGCCGCCGTCACCGCGCTCGCCGAGATCCTGCTGCCGCAGACCGAGACCATCGGGGCCACCCAGGTCGGGGTCAACCGCTTCATCGATCTGCTGCTGAGCGAATCGATGTTGCCGGCGGGCCGGGACCGGTTTCTCGAGGGCCTCACCGCCATCGATGCGCGCAGCCGCGCGCTGTGCGGGGCGCCCGTCGCCAGGGCGCGCCACGAGGATCGCCTCGCGCTGGTGCGCGCGCTCGATGAGCAATTGCCGGCGCGCGCGCCCGGCAAGGCCGAGGAGGCGGCGCTCGAGAAGCAGCCGGTGAGCGCCGAGCGCGGCTACGCGCTGCTCAAGCAGCTGGTGGTATTCGCCTACTTCACCTCCGAGCCGGTCGCCAAGGGGCTGATCAACGCTCCGATCATTCCCGGCAGATACGATGGCTGCGTCAGCACCTGAGCCCGCCTCCGGCGGCTATGATGCGATCGTGGTCGGTTCCGGGATTTCCGGAGGCTGGGCTGCAAAGGAGCTCACCGAGAAGGGCCTCAGGACGCTGTTGCTCGAGGCCGGTCCGCCCATCATTCCCGAGCGGGATTACGCCGAGCACGTGCAGGCGTATGCGCTCCCGTATCACGGCTACGGCAACCTGCGCAAGCTCAACGCCGAACAGCCGATCCAGTCGCAGACCAACGATTGCGACGAGTGGGTATCGAAGTTCTTCGTCAACGATCGCGAGAACCCCTACGAGAACGACTCCGACAAGCCGTTTCTGTGGATCCGCGGGCGGCACGTAGGCGGGCGCTCACTCATGTGGGGCCGCCAGGTCTATCGCTGGAGCGACCTGGACTTCGAGGCTAATGCAAAGGAGGGGGTCGCCGTCGACTGGCCGATCCGCTACGCCGACATCGCTCCCTGGTACAGCCACGTGGAGCGTTTCATCGGCGTCAGCGGGCAGAGCGAAGGACTCGCGCAGCTGCCGGACGGGGAATTCCTGCCGCCGATGCAGCTCAACTGCGCCGAGATGCATGTGCGCGATGCGATGGCGCAGCGCTGGGGGCGCGAGCGGGTGATGACCATCGGGCGTGCGGCCATCCTTACTACGCCGCACCTGGGACGAGCGGCCTGCCATTACTGCGGCCCGTGCTGGCGTGGCTGCATCACGCATTCGTATTTCAACAGCATCGGCTCGACGCTGCCGGCGGCGGCGGCCACCGGAAAGCTCACGCTGCGGCCCAACAGCGTGGTTGCGGAGGTGCTCTACGATCCAGCCGCGAATCGCGCCACGGGGGTGCGCGCCGTGGACGCCGACACGTTCGAGACGCTCGAGTTTCGCGCGCGCGTGGTGTTCCTGTGCGCCTCGGCGCTCGAGAGCGCGCGCATCCTGCTCAACTCGCGCAGCGCGCGCTTCCCGGCCGGGCTCGCCAACTCGAGCGGCGAGCTGGGGCGCAACATCATGGATCACCCCTTCGGCGCGGGCGCCGAAGCCACGATCCCGGGCATGGAGAACCGTAAGACCTTCGGCCATCGTCCCAACGGCATCTACGTGCCGCGCTTCCGTAACGTCAGGGAGAAGCATCCGAAGTTCCTCAGAGGCTACGGCTTCCAGGGCGGCGGCGCGCGCGCGCACTGGGAGCGCGGCGCGCACCAGAAGGGTTTCGGCGCCGACTTCAAGAACACCCTGCTCAGGGACCTGGGTCCGTGGCGCATGTGGCTCGGCGGCTGGGGCGAGTGCCTGCCGCGGGCCGATAACTACTGCGAGCTCCATCCGACCCTCAGGGACAAGTGGGGCGTGCCGGCGCTCAGGATCCACTGCACCTTCGGGCCGAACGAGCGCGCACTGCTCGCGGACATGCAGAGCAGCGCGGCGGAGGTCCTCGAGGCCGCGGGTGCCACGGACATCCGCACCTTCAACGACGAGCTCGCCCCGGGCCTGTGTATCCATGAGATGGGCACGGCGCGCATGGGGCGCGATCCGAAGACCTCGGTGCTGAACGGCTGGAACCAGGCACACGACGTACCGAACGTGTTCGTCACCGACGGCGCCTGCATGACCTCCTCGGGAAACCAGAACCCCTCGATCACCTACATGGCGCTCACGGCGCGCGCCTGCGACTACGCCGTCGGCAAGCTCAGGAACGGAGAGATCTGATGGGCGCCGGGCTGTCCCGGCGGCGCTTCCTCGGCGCCTCCGCGACCTCGCTCGCGGTGCTCGGCCGGGCCGTGGCGGAAAGTGATGCCGGCAGCGCGGGCGCGGGGCGGCTCCACCAGTCGGTGTGCCGCTGGACGCTGCCGGGAGCGCTGCCGGAAGTCTGCGAGCGGGTGCACGGGCTCGGTCTGCAGGCGATCGATCTCTTGCACGTGGACGAGTGGGCGATCGCGCGCGCGGCCGGGCTCACCTGCTCGATGGGCTACGCGAGCCGCCGCGATCATTTCATCGAGAACGGCTTCAACGATCCCGCCAACCACCCCATGCTGATCGAGGAGCTCACCACGGCCATCCCGCTCGCCGCGCAGGCAGGCGTGCCGAACGTCATCGCGATGTTCGGCAACCGGCGGGGCAGGAGCGAGACGGAAGGGATCGCCAACTGCGCCACGGGGCTGGCGCAGGTGGCACCGGTCGCCGAGCGCCACGGCGTGACGGTGTGCGTCGAGCTCCTCAACAGCAAGGTCGATCACCCCGACTATCAGGGCGATCACGCGGCCTTCGGCGTGGCCGTCATGGAGAAGGTGGCATCGCCGCGGGTGAAGCTTCTCTACGACATCTATCACATGCAGATCATGGAAGGAGACATCATCCGCACCATCGGCGCGCACCGCCAGTGGATCGGGCACTTCCACACCGGCGGCGTGCCGGGCCGGCACGACATTGACGACACCCAGGAGCTCAACTACCACGCAGTCGCCGCGGCGATCGCCGCCGGCGGGTTCCAGGGGTACCTGGCGCACGAGTTCACGGCAAAGGGTGAGCCGTACGCGGGGCTCGCCGCGGCCTGCCGGATCTGCCAGGTGTGAAATACCTGCCGCTCATCTGGTCCGGCATCTGGCGCAAGCCCGGGCGCACGATCCTCATCTTCCTGCAGGTGAGCGTCGCCTTCATGCTGTTCGGTGTACTGCAGGGCCTGAAGACCGGGATCGAGCACGCGGTGCAGGCGGCGCGCGCCGACCTGCTGATCGTGCACAGCCGGCTCAGCTCGATCATGGAGGGCCTGCCCCTGGGACTCCTCGAGCCGATCCGCGCGGTACCGGGTGTGCGTGTGGCCATCCCGGTGGGCCTGTTCTTTGGCTATTTCCAGAAGCCGGACCAGGGCGTCGGCATCGTCGCAGTGACGCCCGACAAAGACTGGCCGACGGCCTTCACTTACACGATCGCGCCCGAGTATCTTGCCGCCTTCGCCAGGTCGCGAACCGCCATGCTGGTGCGGGACCTCACCGCAGAGAAATACGGTTGGAAGATCGGCGATCACATTCCTCTCAAATCCACCACGCTGGGGGCGAACGGCACTGATTGGGCGTTCGACGTGGTGGGAACCTTCACCGACAACGACGTCGGCGGTGGCCGCTACATCGTCATCATCAATTTTCCTTACTTCGACGAGGCGCGGGCCAGCGACCGAGGTACCGTGAATCATTACAACGTCGCCGTGACCGATCCGAAGGCCGCGGTGCCTGTGGCAGATGCTATCGACCGTATCTCGGCTAATTCCTCACACGAGACAAAAACGGAGTCGCTGCGGGAGATGGCGCAGCAGCAGATGCAACAAATCGGCGATTTCGATTACCTGATCCGCGCGGTCGTGAGCGCGGTACTCGCAGCGCTGCTGTTTGCCACCGCTACCATGATGGTGCAGTCGGTGCGCGAGCGCACAGGCGAGCTGGCGGTGTTGAAGACCCTCGGGTTCAGCGACCGCGCCACCTTCCTGCTGATCCTGGCCGAGTCCGTCACAGTGTGCATCCTGGCGGCGACCTTTGGGCTCGCGCTCGCCACCGCCGCCATGCCGATTGCGGCGCGCTTCGTGCCCGGACTGTCGATGCCGCTGGTGACGCTGGTCGTGGGGCTCGGCATGGCGGTGGTAGTGGCGCTGGTGAGCGCCGCGATCCCGGCAGCGCTGGCCGCGCGTCTCAGGGTCGTCGTGGCCCTTGCCGGGCGGTAGCGGCAGCCGTGAGGTTCCTGCGCCAATCGTTCGCGCTGTTGCGTGTCAACCTCGAGGGGCTCGGCGCACGCACCGGCTCGGTGCTCACGATTCTGATCGGAGTGACCTGCACGGTCGGGGTGCTGGTGTCGATGCTGGCGATGGGGACCGGCGCACACCGGCAGGCGCTCGGCAACGTGCGCGACGATATCGCGGTCGTCACCAGTCGCGGGTCGAACGGACTCGACAGCAGCGTCTCGCGGGCTGACGCGAACGCCGTCTCCAATCTGCCGGGCATCGCCCGCGGCGCCGACGGCAAGCCACTCATCGGGCATCTGGTAATCGCCATCGTCGAGGGCCGACGACGGGTTACCGGCGTACGGGTGTTCTTTCCGCTCATTGGCACGAATCCCAACGTAACCGAGATGCGACCCGAGATGCATTTCACCGAGGGCCGGATGTTCCAACCGGGCCTGCACGAGCTGGTCGCGAGCAATGGTTGCGTGCACACGTTCGAGGGCTTCGAACCCGGTGCCAAGCGCAACGTGCACGGCATCGACTGGACGGTGGTTGGACACTTCGACCAAGGCCACGACCTGAGTTGCGTCGTGCTCGCCGACGCCGAGACGCTCATGGCAGTCTTCGGCCGCAACGCCTTCACCGAGGTCAGCGTCCGCCTCAGGTCTCCGGCGGACTTCGACGCCTTTCGCTCAGCGCTCGAGGCCAATCCGGCGCTGCGCCTGGAAGCGAAGCGCGAGCGCGAGGAGGTGGAGGCGCGGTTCAAGCCGTTGAACGCTCTCCTTAACTTCGGCGCCTATTTCGTCGGCGCGATCATGGCCCTCGGCGCGACGCTCGGCGCGGTGAACGCGCTCTATTCCATCGTGGATGCCCGACGCCGCGAACTCGCGACGCTGCGCGCGATCGGCTTCAGCTCGGCAGCGGTAGTGCTGACGACGCTGGTCGAGGCGAGCCTGCTCGCTTTGCCGGGTGCGCTGCTGGGAGCAGCGCTCGCCTGGCTGTTCTGCCACGACATGACGGTGAGTCCGTTCGGTTACAGCTTCCAGCTCAGCGTCACTCCGCGGCTCGCGGCGATCGGTATCGGCTGGGCGCTCGTCATGGGCTTCGTCGGCGGGCTGCTGGCCGCGGAGCGCGCTGCCCGCGTGCCGATCACGACGGCGCTGCGCGCTACCTGAAGCTTGCCGCCAGCGCGCCTCACTTGCCGAGCGTCGTCGGGTACGGGGGCGAGTGCTTCTGCTCGACGGGCTTGAAGTCCTTGAGCTGCGCAAGCACGGTCGCGATCGCCGTATCGAGCTGCGGGTCCTCGCCGCGATTCACCGCCGCCGGATCGAGCAGCACCTCGATGTCGGGCGCGACCCCCTGATTCTCCACCGCCCATTCACCCTCGGGAGTGAAGAAGCGGAAGAAGGGTACCGACAGCATCCCACCGTCGATGAGCGGGGGGTTTGCGGAGATGCCGATGAGCCCGCCCCAGGTGCGCGTGCCGATGAGCGTGCCGAGCTTCTGGTGCTTGAAGGCCCACGGCAGGAAGTCACCGCCCGAGCCCGCGTCCTGGTCGGCGAGCATGACCTTCGGCCCGTAGATGGCGCCGCCGGGCGTGCTGAAGAGCTGCGCGTCGCGATCCTTCCAGCTGCCGAGGTAGGGGCGGCCGAGGATCTCGATGATGTAGTTGGCCGCCTGGCCGCCGCTGTTCCTGCGCTCGTCGACGATGAGCGCCGGCTTCTCGACCTGCGCGAAGAACATGCGGTTGAAGTACTGGAAGCCTTCCGATGTCGTGTTGGGGAGATAGACGTAGGCGACCTTGCCTTGGGTCTTCTTCTCGACGTACTCGCGATTGCGCTCGATCCAGCGCCACTGGCGCAGCGCCGTCTCGTCGGCGATCGGCTGGACCACGATGTTGCGCGCGCCGGCGCCCGCGGCATCGGCGGCCACGCTGAGCGTCACCTGCTTGTCCACCGTCTGCTCGAAGAGCGCGTAGAGATTCTCCCGCGCATCGAGCGCACGCCCGTTGACCGCCAGCAGATAATCGCCCTCGCTGACCCGGACCCCCGGCAGCGCGAGCGGCGCCCGCAGGAACGGATTCCAGCGATCGCCGCGGTAGATGGTCTTGAATCGATAGTGGCCGCTCTCGACGGCGAAGTCGGCGCCGAGGAGTCCGGTGCGCGCGCCGGGCTCCGCGGGCAGGTCGCCGCCGGAGGTGCGGTTGTGGCCCACCTGCAGCTCGCCGATCATCTCGATCAGCACCTCGGTGAGGTCCTCGCGCCGCTGCACGTACTTCACGAGCGGCTGGTAGCGCGCGTAGACCGCGTCCCAGTCGAGACCGTGCAGGTTGGGGTCGTAGAAGAACTCCTTCTCCATCCACCAGGCCTCGTCGAAGATCTGCTGCCACTCGGCGGCCGGATCGACGTACATGCCGAGCTGGCTGAGGTCGATCGGCTTGGCGTCGAGCTTGTCGTTGGCGTCGCCGATCTCGAGCTTCCCCTTGGCATAGACGAGCAGGACCTTCTTGCCGTCCGCGCTCATCGAGATGTCCTGGATTCCCTGCTTGAGCGACTTGGCCCTGCGCTCCGTGAAGTCGAAGCGATAGAGCTCGCCGTCGTTACCCGGCTCGGCATCCGGCGGCTCGGCGGTCACGCCGGGCTGGCGCCGCTCGACGTAGAAGAGGGCGCCGTCGCAGGCGACCGCGAGCGACTCGTAGCGCCGCTCGGCCACCGGAAATCCGACGATGCGACTCTGCAGTCCGTCGAGGTCCACCTTGACGGGCTTCGGGCCTTTGTCGTCCTTCTTGTCGGCAGCCTTGTCGGCCGCCTGGTCGCCCTTGCCGGCGGCGGCGGGCGCCTTGCAGCCGCCCTTATCGTCGGCATCCGCCTTGGCGTCCTCATCGCCCGCCTTGGGCAGGAGCGGGGAGCGGCCGTCGGCGGCCAGCACCGCAACGAAGAGCCCGCGGCGGATGGAGCGCTCCTGCGTGGAGAGATCGAGGAAGATCTGGCTCGGCCCGGAATTGATCGAGGCCGTGAAGTAGAGATAGCCGCCCGGAGCGAACACCGGGTTGTCGGCGTCGGAGAGGCCGTCGGTAACGTCGGCATTCTGGCCGCTCACGAAGTCGTGCAGGCGAATGCGGGTGAAATGGTTCTCGCCCTGGACGGTGTAGGCGAGCCAGCGGCTGTCGGGGGAGAAGTTCACGTTGAAGCCGGCGCGGTCGAGGCTCCTGTCGATGAGCGTGCTCGCGCTCCTGGCGAGCGTGAACGCGTAGAGGTGCAGATGATTGTCCTCGTAGACCAGTGTCGCGCCGTCGGGCGACCAGGCGAGCAGGTGGTAGTAGCTCGGCTTCGGCAGCGGGTAGACGTGCGGCTTCTCGAGCCCCTCCTGGTCGCGCACGACGATCGCGTGCTGCATGCCGAGGTCGGTGATATAGGCGATGCGCGTGCCGTCCGGGCTCCACATGCCGTCCTTGTCGCGCACTCCGGGGCTGTGGGTGAGATTGCGGATCGAGCCGTCCTTGACCGGCACCGTGAACACATCGCCGCGCGCCGTCACCACGACGCGCTTACCGGTGGGGGAAAGAGACGCCGCGGTGATGGTCTTGCTCGCGTCCTTCCACTGGGGGCGCAGCTGCGAGGCCTCGGTCGCCAGCGTGATGGTGAGCGGCGTCACGTTGCCGGAGTCGAGGTCGAGCGCCTTGAGGCGTCCGCCCGCCTCGTAGACGGCGCTGCGGCCGTAGACGCTCACATTGCGCACGTCCCACAGCGTTTCCTTCGAGAGTTGCCGCAGCCGCTGGCTGCGCGTGTCGTAGGCGAAGAGATTCGCCGCACCGTCGCTGCGGTCCGAGATGAACACGACCTCATCGCCCGCCCAGACAGGCGCGCGGTCCGTGGCGTTCTCGTGCGGAACCTGTTCCCAGGCACCGCTGGTCGGATTCAGGATCCAGATCGGCGCCGTCGTGCCGCCGCGATGGCGCCGCCACCCGGAAGGTCCCTCGTAGGCGGCGCGATACGGGCGGTACGCGAGACGCGAGCCGTCGGGGGACCACGCAGCTTCCACCGCCACCGCCTGCATCACCTTGTGCTCGAAGCCGCCGGTGGGCGCGATCTCGTACAGCTGGCTCGAGCGGCTGTTGGCGATCTCGCGCGGTGAGGCGAACAGGATCCACTTGCCATCGGGACTCCAGCCGTCCACCTCGTCGCGCGCCGGATGGAAGGTGAGCCGATGCGGCTGTCCGCCGCCGACCGGGATCACGTAGACGTCGGCGTTACCGGCGTAAGTGCCGGTATAGGCGATCCACTGGCCGTCGGGCGAGAAGCGCGGTCCGAAGGCGCTCGCGTGCACGGTGAGCCGCTCGGGATGCTGGCCATCACGTTCGGCCACCCAGATGTCGCCTCCGTAGACGAAAGCCAGATGCTCGCGCGAGAGCGTCGGCTGACGCAGCAAGAGCGTACCGGCGGCTTCCTCGGCCGGCACGCCCGGGCTCAGGCAGACAAACACCAGGCCGAGCACGCCGGCCGACAGGAGTCGCTTGTTCATGGTTCGCCCTTGGTTCTTGAAGATCTTCTTAGAAGGTCGGTTCGATTCTGCGCGGCTTCGGCCGTGGCGGCCGCAGGCCCCGACCGCTGCGCGCGACGGTCCACCACAGCGCCTGAAACAACAACCAGACCGCGACGGCAAAGATGCACGCAAAGGCGAGACCTTCCCCGGAGAGCGCGAAGGTCGGCACCCAGTCGGTGAAGGTGGCGCGCGCGAGCCCCGCATCGGCGTGCAGCGCCAGATAGACGACCTGGCTTGCGAGGCTGCCGTGCATCGCATCCACCGCGCTCTGCAGCTCGTGCACCCGGGTGACCAGCGATTGAATGATCGCCCCCTCGGAACGAAAGGTCGTATCCGGGCTCGCGAGGTGATAGTGGATCAGCTGTCCGATATCGCCGTGGTAGAACTGGTCGGCGAGCTTCTGCCAGGGCTCGAGGTCGAGCCGCGCCTGGTCGAGCCGCCCGCCGAGCCGCTGGCGATATTGCGCGATGAAGCCGGGTACCAGGCCCCCGGCCACGGCGGCGGAGACCAGGACCACCCGGTCGAGCAGGCCTCTGACGATCGGCATCGGCATGCATTGTTGCACGAGCGCCCCCGCCCACGCATGGCGCTGCGCTCGGGCCGGCCTAGGTGTGCGGGGCGTTCCCGGCCGCGAGGCAGCGCTGCAGCTCGGCGCAGATCGAGAGCGCCAGCGCCTCGGGCCCATGGCCCCCGAGCTTCAGTCCCACCGGCGCGTGCAGCCGGTCGGCGAGCGCCGAGCGGCTCTGCGGGTCGAGCTCCGCCAGCAGCTCGTCGCGCCGCGCGGTCGGCCCCAGCAAGCCGATGAACGGCTCCACGCGCCGCGCGAGCGCTGCCAGCGCCTCGCGGTCGTTGGCGGCTGTGTGCGTCATCACGATGCAGGCATCGACACGGTAGTCGCCGAGGGCCGCCAATGCCGCGGCGGGCCGCGCGCACAGCGCGCGCTCGGCGCCGCCAGCCTGTCTCTCGAGCAGCGCCTCGCGATGGTCCGCGATCGTGACGCGCCAGCCGAGCTGGTTGGCGATGGCGATGAGCGCCGGCGCCTCGGGACCGGCTCCGATGAGCAGGATCCGCGGCGACGGCGCGAACGACACCAGCGAGCAGTCGGTGCCGTCGGCGAGCGGATAGTGGCCGGGCGGGCGGTTGCGCAGCGCCCGCAGCGGCTCGACGCGCGGCGGCAGCTCCGCCTCGAGACTCGCCGACCAGAGCAGGCCGGCGCCGAGCTGCGGGCCGCTCATGACGATCGCGGCGCTCAGCGCCTCATGCGCGCGATCCGCCGACAGCAGCGCCTCGCAGAGCGGGTGACTGGCACCGGCGGGCACCGGCAGCAGTAGCACCTCCATCTGTCCGCGGCAGCCGGTGCCCGAGCCGAACACCAGGTCGTCGTCGCTGCGCGTATCGAACAGTGCCACTCGCGGACGCCGCTCAGCGAGCGCCGCGCGGGCGGCAAACTCGAGGTCGGGCTCGAGACATCCTCCGGAGATCACTCCGTGCCGTGCGCCATCGGCCCCCACCACGGCGAGCGCTCCGCTCTTGCGATAGGTCGAGCCCGTGCAGCGCATCACCACGCAGAGTGTGAAGGATTCTGACCGCGTCCTGAAACGGGCGATTTGCTCCAGGATGCCGCGGTGATGGGCGGAGAATGCGTCCGGCATTACATCCCGGATCTTACTGAATCCTAGCGCAGTGTGGCCGGCGGGGTGGCGGAGTGGGTCGGGTCGGCGCCGCCGCCCCCCGGCTCGGCCTCGATGTCCTTCAGACGGCTCGGTTGCAGCTCCCCGGCGCGTTCCAGCACCGGGTAGGCCACCGAGCAGATGTGCGAGTGGATGCGCTTCAGGTCGCGCAGGATATCGAGGTGCAGGGAGCTCGACTCGATACTCTCGGTGCGCCCCTCGCGCAGGCGCGCCAGGTGATTCTCGGCGGCGGCGAACTCGGTAGCGCGCAGCGTGGCCTTCTCGGTCAGCAGCAGGCGCGCGGTGCCGATGTCTCCCGACATGAAGACGCTGAAGGCGAGCTTGAGGTTGTCGCAGACCTCCTGATGGAACGCCTCGAGCTCCTGGGCGCCTTCCCTGGAGAAGACGATCTTGCGCTTGATCTTCTTGGCGGCGGCTTCCATCAGATTCTTGTCGATGATGTCGCCGACGTGCTCCAGGTTGATCGAGAACGAGATGATCTCCATGGCGCGGTGGCCGTCGCGCTCGCTCAGGCTCTCGCGCGTCAGTTTCGTGACGTAGAGCTTCACGGCCTCATCGAGCTTGTCCACCGCATCGTCCATGCGGCTGATCTCCGCAACCATGCGCCGGTCGTCGGTCATCAGCGCACTCATGGTCTGTCGCAGCATGGTTGCGACGATGTCGCCGATATGGAGCGTCTCGCGCGCCGCGCAGGCGAGCGCCACCGAGGGGGTGGCGAGTGCGGTCTCCTCGAGATAGAGAGGCGCGGCGGGGTCGGCAGCCTTCGGCCGCTCCGGCAGCCAGCGCTTCAGCAGTGCCGCGACCGAGTTCAGCGGCAGGATGAAGAGCAGCGCCAGCGCCAGGTTGAAAGCGGTATGGAAGTCAGCCGCCATGCGCGAGGGATTGGGCTCGAGACGCTCGAGCAGCGCGGCGATCGGCTGCAGGAACGGCAGCGCCAGCGCGCAGCCAATCAGCCGGTTGAGGAGGTTGCCGAGCGGCAGGCGCAGGCTCGCGGGGTTGTCGCTGCGGCTGCCCCCGATCAGCGGATTGATCGCCGAGCCGACGTTGGCACCGAGAACCAGGGCGAGCGCCGCCACCGGCGTGATGAAGTTCGAGTAGGCGAGGGACATGACGAGCAGCACGACGGCGACGCTCGAGTGCGCCGCCCAGGCGAGTGCCGTCGAAATGAGCAGGCACAGCATCGGCTCGGCGGTCACGGCGCCGAGGAGCGTGCGCACCGCCGGGGCCTCCTCGGCCGGGGCAAGCGTATCGAGCAGGATGTGGAGCGAGAGCACCATCAGCCCAACCCCGATTGCCACCCGACCGAGGTCGCGGGTGCGGGTCTGCTTGCCGCGCTTGAAGGCAGTCACGCCGACGAGAAAGAGGATCGGGGCGAGCGCCGACACGTTGAAGGACAGCAGCTGGACGATGAGAGTGGTGCCTACGTTGGCTCCGAGCATGATCGCGAGCGCGGGCGCCAGGCCGAGCATCCCGGTGGTCACGAACGAGGCCGTCATGAGGCCGGTTGCGGTACTGCTCTGCAGGAGCGCGGTGACCCCGAGCCCGGCGAGAAAGGCGAGCACGCGATTGCGCAGCGCCATGCCGAGAATGCGGCGCAGGTCCGAGCCGAAGGCGCGCACGATGCCGCTATGGACCATGTGCAGGCCCCACAGCAGCAATGCGACACCGCCCACGAGATCGAGGAGGATCGTGCCCGCCATGTCGGTGAGGCTAGCAGTTTCCCTCAGGCGCCGTGTGTGATCGGCAGCATGTTGCGGCGCATAATGCCGGGCGGCCAGGAGCGAGGTGCGCATGGACGTTAGCCGCAGCGGGCGGTCTCTGGCTCCGTGGGCGCTGTGGTTGGCGGCCGCGGGCTGCGCTGCGCGGGCCGAGGCGCAGGTTTACCTCGACCCTTACGCTGGCGGCATCTCGCCCGACAAGCCGTGGCACGCCACGGGCAGCGCACCCTTGTACGGTCTCGATGTCGGAATGTCGCTGTCGTCCGAGTGGCGCGCCGAGCTCGACCTGAATCGCGCCTCGCTCGCGGAGCGAGCAGGCGGCGGACACACCGATCTCGATGGCGGCGCGCTCGGTCTGGTACGGCTGTTCAACCCCGACGGCCGCATCGCGCCTTTACTCGGCGCAGGCGTCGGCCTCACGCATGACACGGCCGCGCCGCAGACCGGACTCGCCGCTCACACGGAGCTCATGGTGGAGCCGGCGATCGGCGCGCTCGTGCGGTTATGGCAGAGCGCGGGTGGCACGCGGCAGGTGGCGCTGCGGCCCGAGGTCAGAGTGCGCTGGACCCACGGCTGGGCGCACGCGCCCGGCAATCCGGTCGATCCCATCTACGGGGTTGGAATCACCTTTGGCTGGTTGCCGTGAGGCCGCTATGCTGACGCGCAGGGGGTGTCGATCAGGATGAGTGTCCGGTCGCCGCGCGGCTTGAGCGCCGTGCTCGGCATTTTGCTCGCCGTGGGTGTGGAGGCGACGCCGCCACCCATCGCGGCGTTCGCCCGGCGTGAGTCCATTCTGGGTGCGGCGATCTCTCCCGACGGGCGCTATCTCGCGCTGCTCGACACTCAGAAGGGCGTGCCGATCGCGGTGGTGAAGGACCTGCGCTACCCCGGCAAGCCGTTCCAGCTCGTCATGAGCAGCCCTCCCGACAATCATTTCTTCATCAGCTGGTGTCACTGGGCGACGAACACGCGCCTCTTGTGTGGTCTGCGCGCGCCGATTCACGATGTGGGCTACGTCTACACCGCGACCCGTCTCGCTGCGGTCGACGCGGACGGCAGGAACCTCAAGGTGCTGGTGGAGGGCAACGGTCTCGCCGCGAGCGAGGGCCAGTCGCAGGACGAGATCGTCGACTGGCACGCGGGTAAGCCCGACACCGTCCTCGTGACCGCGCAGGCGAGCCTGCTGGATGCGACCGAACGAACCCTGACGGGTGGCTCGGGGATCGTCGCCGGCGCGACGCAGGAGGAGTTCCCGAGCATCTATGAGCTCAATGTCGTCACCGGCAGCATGAAGGTGCGGCTCGCGTCGCACCCGCCGCTGCGCCATTTTCTCAGCGACCAGCACGGCAACCCGCGGGTCGGCTGGGGCATCGTCGACAGGACCGACCGCATCGAGATACAGGCGCGCGACAGCATCTCCAACCAGTGGCATCCGCTGGAGAGCTATGAGGCGTTCAGCCGCAAGGGCGTGCTGACACCCGTCGCCGTCTGCTCGGATCGCCCCAACTGCGCCTACGCCGTTGGTGGCAGCGAGGGTCGCCAGGCTCTGTGGCGCATGGATCTCAGCGGAGCCGCCGAGCCGGTACTCGAATTCGCCCATCCCGCGGTCGACGTCGATGAACCGGTGTTCGCCAACGACGGCCGTCTTCTCGGAGTGAGATACGAGACCGATCGTCCGTTTCTCTACTCCACCGATCCTGCGCGCGGGCGAATCATGGATGGCCTGAAGCTGGCGCTGCCCGACCGCTTCGTCACCATCGTCGACGCGACAGCCGACGATCAGCTGTTCGTGGTACGTACCACCTCGGACATCGACGCCGGCACCTACTACCTGCTCGATCTCGGCAGGGCGCATCTCAGCCGCATCGGCACCGCTTATCCGGAGCTCGAGGCGGGCAAGCTCGGCCGCATGCAGAGCATCAGCTACGCGGCGCGCGATGGCGCGAAGATCCCGGGATATCTCACCGTGCCGCCGGGCGTGCGCGCCGAGCACTTGCCGCTGGTGGTGATGCCGCACGGCGGGCCAATCCACCGCGACACCTGGCAGTTCGACTTTCTGCGCGCCTTCCTCGTCAGCCGCGGCTACGCCGTGCTGCAGATGAATTTCCGCGGCTCCTCCGGCTACGGCGGCAGATGGTTCTACGCGGCGCACCAGGACTGGGGAGGTCTCACCTATTCCGACATTGTCGACGGCGCGCGCTGGGCGCTGCAGGAAGGCATCGCCGAGCCTGCGCACGTGTGCATCCTCGGCTGGAGCTTCGGCGGCTATGCGGCGCTGCTCGGGGCGACGCGCGACGGCGACCTGTTTCACTGCTCCGTCAGCATCGCGGGAATCAGCGACCTGAGTCTCCTCGAGAGCGAGGCGCGGCGCTTTGTCGGCGGGCAGATCACACGCGAGCAGGTCGGTACCGACTCCGCGAAGCTCAAGACCGACTCACCGCGCAATCACGCCGCCGACGTCCGCATCCCGCTGCTGATGATCCATGGAGACAACGACGCGCAGGTGAACGTCGAGCAGTCCAAGGCGATGGATCGCGCGCTCTCGAAGGCGGCCAGGGCCCACGAGTTCATACTCATCGAGGGCGCGGACCACCAGCTGAGCCGCGAGTCCGACCGCACCACCTTGCTCATTGCGATCGAGAGATTCCTCGGCGTGAATCTCGGGCCCGGCGTGCAGACACCCCCGTAGGGATCAGCCCGCCCGAAGGTTTGTCGCCGTCACGATCCAGATGGATCCCGGCAGCGGCACCCGGTCCCCGCTCAGGTGCCTGGCGAGCTCCTCACGGATGGCAGCGGTGGCGGCGCTGCGCAACGCGTCCGGCTGGCCTTCGAGCGCGCGGCTCGTGGGCCCGATGCCGACGGCCGTACCCACCGCATTCTCGAGCCCCCTGCCGGTTGCAAGATCGAGCGACAGCGCTACGGCCTCGAGGCCGATGGCATCGAAGCCGGCATGCTCGAGGATGCCGCGCACGCGCGACTCGGAAGCAAAGGAAAACGCACCCGGGTCCTCGGGACCCACCTCCGGCAGCCGGGGAACGTGGCGATAGGCTTCCTGCAGAGGCAGCATCAGCCAGGGGTTTTCGCGCGGCTCACGCCAGCAGGCAAAGACCACGCGTGCGCCGCGACGCAGCCCGCGGCGCATGTTGGCGAACGCGCGCACCGGGTCGCCGAAGAACATGACACCGAAACGCGAGAACAGCAGGTCGGCTGCGCCGGGCTCGAAGGGGTGTGCGGCGGCGTCGGCCCGCACAAAATCGAGCGGCAGCCCGCTCGGCCGAAGCTCGCGCGCTCTGCTCAGCATGGGCTCGGAGACGTCGACCCCGAGCACCCGCCCGCCGGGGGCGACCCGGCGAGCGAGCTCGACCGAGAGCGCACCCCAGCCGCAGCCGACGTCGAGGACGAACTCTCCACAGCGCGCGGCGGCGCGCGCGAGCAGCACCTGCGCCGCCGGTGCGAGCAGCGAATCCTGCGACTCCTGCCGGCTGACCCAGCGCTCACCGGCGGAGCCGTTCCAGTAGGCGATCTCGGCCGCGTGGCGTTCGTCAGCGCTGGACGGGCTCATGGGCGCGCCTCACTCGTACCACCCGGGCGACTTGATGGCGTTCTTCATGAAGGCGGTGCTGTGCCCGATCCACAGCTGCGAGTGCGTCTGCTCGAGGAAACGCTCCATCGACTCCCGTGACTGGGGGGTGCCGGCGGTCTCCTCCTCCTTCGGCATGCGGTGCAGCGTGCGCTCCTCGGCGTAGTGGTACAGGTCCCCCGAGAGCACGACGCCGCCCGTCCTGGCGAGTTTCACATAGAGCGACTGGTGCCCGGGAGTGTGGCCGGGAGTGAACTTCAGAACCACGGTGCCGTCGCCGAAGACGTCGTGATCGCCGACGAAGACCTCCTTGCGCGCGTGCGCCAGCTCGGACCAGAGTGGCCGGCTGACCGGATCCGCGTCCTTGCCGAACAT
>JASHVF010000406.1 GCA_030039615.1 Gammaproteobacteria bacterium
CGGCGGGCCGCGGCCGAGAAACCGGCGGATTCGTTTTCGGCCACCACCTCCTTGTCGATCCGGTGGGCATCGATGTCGGCGGGGGCTATGCCGCTGCCGCTCAGCAGGTCGAGCACCTCCTGGGTGCGATCCGCCACGGTTCTGGCGGCGACTTCGGCGCTGGCATCGCGCGCGCGCACCGCGAAGCTGACGCGCGCGAGGTCGGGCGCTGCCTGCCGGGTGGCGTGACCCGTGACCTCGATGAAGGGAAAGGCGGGCAGATCGGTTCCCCGGGCGGGCGCGACCGCCACGAGCAGCGCGGAGCAAAGCAGCACTTTCATAACACCCCCGCAAAAGGCCCAGGTGCGCGACATTGCGCCGTCGCGGACGGTTCCGCACGCCAATTCGTGCGGTCCATATCGTGCCGTCGCTTTACAGACCGGCGGCACTCAGGTAGGAACGATGCAGCAGGTCAGACAGGGTTAACGGAGAGCCAGATGACGGGTTCCGAGGGGCGCACCAAGCCGCCGGTTGTGGCGATCGTCGGCGCCACCGGCGCGGTGGGCGTGGAGATGATCGGGTGCCTGGAGCGGCGGCGCTTCCCGCTCGCGCAGCTGCGCCTTTATGCCTCGTCCCGCTCCGCCGGCAAGCAGCTCGAGTTCCAGGGCGAGTCGCTCGGCGTTCGCGAGCTCACCGAATCGAGCTTCGAGGGGGTGGACATCGCGCTGTTCTCGGCCGGCAGCGCCACCTCCAAACGCTTCGCACCGCTCGCGGTGCGCGCCGGCGCCACGGTCATCGACAACTCCTCGGCGTTCCGCATGGATCCGCAGGTGCCGCTGGTGATCCCGGAGATCAACCCGCAGGCGCTGCGCGGGCACCACGGGATCATCGCCAACCCCAACTGCACCGCCATCATCTCCATCACGCCGCTCTGGCCGATCCACCAGGCGAACCGCATCGTGCGGCTGCTGATCGCGAGCTACCAGTCGGCCTCCGGAGCCGGCGCCGCCGCGATGGAGGAGCTGCGCGAGTCGACGCGCGCCTTTCTCGAGGGCAGGCCCTACCAGCAGCGGGTGCTGCCGCACCCCTACGCCTTCAACGTCTTCAGCCACAACACGCACATCGATCCCGCGAGCGGCTACAACGAGGAAGAGATCAAGGTGCGGGAGGAGACCCGCAAGATCTTCGCCGACCCGCAGCTGCGCGTGTCGGCGACCTGCATCCGCGTGCCGGTGCTGCGCGCGCATTCGGTGGCGATCACCTTCGAGTGCGAGCGGCCGATCGCGGCCGAGGAGGTGCGGCGCCTCGTCAGCGGGGCAGCGGGGGTCAAGCTGGTCGATGACCGCGAGCGCAACTACTTTCCGATGCCGCGCGATGCCTCGGGGGGCGATCCGATCCTCGTCGGGCGCATTCGCCAGGACGTGAGCGACCCGAGCGGCCGCTCGATCGCGCTGTTCGTCGCCGGAGACCAGCTGCTGAAGGGCGCGGCTCTCAACGCGGTGCAGATTGCGGAGGCGCTGTGAGTCGATGAGCGATGCGCAGGTCGAGGAACGCGTAGGTCCGAACTACGACAAGGCCGGGATGCTCGAGGCGCGCCGCCGGACCTGGCACGCGATCGGGGAGATCGCGGCGCGCATACGCCCGGGGATGCGCGAGAGCGAGGGCGTCGAGCTCGCCAGGGCGGTGCTCAAGGATCTCGGATTGCTGCGTGGCTGGCACGGGGTATATCTGCGCTTCGGCGCGAACACCCTGCTGACCTATTGGAACAAGGAAGGGGCGCCGGACCTCGTGCTGCTCGACCGGGACATCTTCTATATCGATATCGGCCCGGTATGGGAGAAATGGGAGGGCGACGGCGGCAACACCTTCGTGGTCGGCGACGATCCGCAGATGCGGCGCGCCCCCGGCGCCGTGCGCGAGGTGTTCGATCGGGTGCAGCATAAGTGGCGCACCGAGTCCCTCAGCGGAGCCGCGCTCTACGCCTACGCCGGCGAGGCCGCCCGTGCGATCGGCTGGCAGCTGGTGCCTCGCGTCGACGGCCATCGCCTCGCCGATTTTCCGCACAAGGCGCTCCATGAGGGCACGCTGGCGGCGACCTCGTATACCCCTGCGAGCGACCTGTGGGTGCTCGAGATCCAGATCCGGCATCCGACGCTGCCGTTCGGCGCGTTCTACGAGGACCTGCTCCTGGAAGCGGAGGGCACATGAGAGTCATCAACACGATCGCCGCGCTGCTGCTCGTGGCGCCCGGCGTCTGCCTGGCCGACGGGAATTTCCGCTGCGGCAACTACCTGGTGTCGGCCGATGAGTCGGTTGCGGGACTCGTGAAGAAGTGCGGCCAGCCTGCCTCCCGCGAGGTCTCCACCCAGGACGTGCACAACGACCGTGGAGTCAAGATCGCGACTTCGACCACCGAGGTCTGGCACTACCAGCAGATGGTCGTCACCATCGTCGATGGACAGATCCAGAGCATCGAGCGCGCCCGCTGAGCCGGGGGCCGTGATCCGCGGCACGGCGGTCGACCCGCGATGAAGCGCAACTGGACGATCATCGGCGTGCGCGATGTGCCGCGCAGCTTCAGGTGGTATCAGGCGCTCCTCGGGCTCGCGCTCACGGCCCCCGAGCACGAGGACTTCGGTCAGATCCTCGACACGGATGGCACGGTGCTGCTCTGCCTGCACCAGTGGGGCGAGCATCAGCACCCCTCGCTGACGAGCCCGGAGCGAGCGCCGCCCGGCAACGGGCTGCTGCTGTTCTTCCGGGTCGACGATTTCGACCTGGCGCTGCCGCGCGCGCGTGCACTGGTGGCAGGGTTCGAAGAAGAGCCCCATGTGAATCCGAGCACCGGCACCCGGGAGTTCTCCATCCGGGATCCGGACGGCTACTACGTCTCGATCAGCGCGCTCGGCTAGGGCGGTCGCCTTGCGGCGGGCCTGGTGAAAGGGATCAGCGCCGGAACCTGCCGCGAATACTCCTCGTACTGAGCGGGGAACTCCTCGCGCATGAACGCCTCTTCCATGTGGAGCTTGCGAGTGAGCGCGATGGCGATGATGAGGAAGCCGAGCACCGAGCGCAGAGTTCCCGAGCAGAGCGCCGTGCCGATCACCGCGGCGAGGATGCCGCTATAGATGGGATGGCGCACGCGGCGATAGGGTCCGGTACGGATCAGCTCATGTCCTTCCTTGACCGTGACCGCGCCGCTCCAGTTGCGCCCGAGATGCACCCGCGCCCAGATCGCAAACGCGAGCCCGGCGATGAGCAGCGCGAAGCCGACACAGTAGACGGCCGGCGATCGCGGCCACAGGCGCAGCGCCAGCACCGGAGCCCACGGGGTATGGCGCACGCCGATCAGCAGGCCGCCGACGAGCAGCGGCAGCACGTACGCGAGGCGCGTGCTCGAGGGCTCGCGCCGCTGCGTCTTCTTGGTGCTGAACGCCGTCACCAGCCAGAACAGCGCCCACGCCACCCAGGCCCCGAGGATCAGGTGACGGTAGAAATCCGCATCGTGCGGCATCGCGGCGATCACAACAGGTCGCGCAGCCGGTAGTACAGCATCGCCAGCACCAGCGCCGGGCGGCGCAGCGCGGTTCCGCCGGGGAAGTCGGCGTGCGGAATGCGCGCGAATACATCGAAGCGGCCGGCGGTGCCGGCGACCGCCTCGGCGAGCAGCTTGCCGGCGATGCCGGTGAGCGCGATGCCGTGCCCGGAGAAGCCCTGCAGGAAGTAGACGTTGGGCGCGAGCCGTCCGAAGTGCGGCGCGCGGTTCAGCGTGATGTCCACCTCGCCGCCCCAGGCGTAGTCGATACGCACGTCCTCGAGCTGCGGAAAGACCTGCAGCATGCGCGCGCGGGTCGCCGCCGGCGCATCGAAGGAGCGCAGGCCCGAATAGTTGACGCGGCCGCCGAACAGCAGGCGGTGATCGGCCGAGCGCCGGAAATAGTCGAGCACCCAGTTCATGTCGCAGGTCGCCGCGTTGTCGGCGATCAGGGCGCGGGCGCGCGCCTCGCCGAGCGGCTCGCTGGCGACGATGTAGGTCGCGACCCCCATGATCTTCCGGGCGAGCGCCGGCGCCAGTGCGCCGAGATATACGTTGCCGGCGAGCACCAGCTGCCGCGCACGCACCTCGCCGGCGCCCGTCGCGATGCGCACGCGCCCGGAGGCGGCAGGGGCGAAGGACCCGGCGCGGGTGTCCTCGAAGATGCGCACGCCGAAGCCCTCGGCTGCCGCGGCCAGCCCGAGCGTGTAGTTGAGCGGGTGCAGATGGCCGCTGTTGCTGTCGTGCAGGGCGCCGAGATAGCGATCGGTGGCGAGCCGCGTGCGCAGCTCCTCGCGCGGCACGTAGCGCACGCTCGCGTAGCCGTAGCTGTCGGTGAGCTCGCTGATTTCGTGCTGCAGCTCGCGCTCGTGGCGCGGTCTGACGGCGGCGAGCAGGTAGCCGCTGCTCCAGTCGCAGTCGATGCGGAAGCGCTCGATCAGCGAGCGCAGCAGCGCGAGCGCCTCGACCGACACGTCCCAGACCGCACGCGCGTCCGCAGGTCCGATGAGGCGCGTGAGCTTCGCCTGCGGGGTGGCGATCCCGAACAGCGCCTGCCCGCCGCTGCGTCCCGAGGCACCCCAGCCGATGCGGTGCGCTTCGAGCAGCACCACCGCAAGGCCCCGCTCGGCGAGGTGCAACGCCGCCGAGCAGCCGGCGATTCCGCCACCGACGACACACACGTCGCACTCCACGGCTCCCTCGAGCGCCGGGCGCTGCGGCGTCGGGTGCGCCGAGGCGGCGTAGTAGGAGTCGACGTAGTCCTGGCGTCCCATCGATGGGGCTCCGGTGTGTTTAAGATCTTTTGACGCTGCCGGGGTGGGGCCGCGCAGGATAGCGAGGGCCGGTGTGCCTCGGCAAATCCCGCCATGCGCACGGCGCATGCGCAGGGGGCATGCGCATTGGAGCCCCTGCATCCCGCTTATGCCTGCCCTTTGGCCTTTACCGCAGTTTCGCCGTCCCTGGCAACCAGAGGCTTCCGCCCCCGGCCTGTGGTCTAATAGAGCCCATTCCGGAGGTTCCGACGGCGGGGTTTGTTTATAATATTAAACACCTGCCGGCACTAAGCCGTTATGGCGCCCGCCCGCCCATTGATTGGTATTCCCGCCGACCGGCGTATGGTCGGCCATCATCCCTTTCATATGGTCGGGGAGAAGTACGCCCGGGCGGTGATCGACGCCGCCGCGGCGGCGCCGGTTCTGATCCCCTCGCTCGCCGAGGAGCTGCGCTTCGAGGAGCTGCTCGATCGGCTCGACGGCCTGCTCTTCACCGGCAGCCCTTCGAACGTCGAGCCGCATCACTACGACGGGCCGCCGAGCGCTCCCGGGACGCTGCACGACCCGGCGCGCGATGCCACCACGCTGCCGCTCATCCGCAAGGCGGTCGAGGCGGGGGTGCCGGTGCTCGGCATCTGCCGCGGGTTCCAGGAGATGAACGTCGCCTTCGGCGGCACGCTCCACCAGAAGCTGCACGAGGTGCCGGGCAATCTCGATCATCGCGACGATGAGAGCCAGCCGCTCGAGGTGCAGTACGGGCCGGCTCACGAGGTGACGCTCGAGCCCGGGGGACTCTTGCGCTCGCTCGCCGCCGGCGACCGCATCCGGGTGAACTCGCTCCACAACCAGGGCATCGACCGGCTGGGGGCGCCGCTCGCGGTCGAGGCGCGGGCGCCGGACGGCGTCGTCGAGGCGTTCCGGGTACGCGGCGCGAAGAGCTTCGCGCTCGCCGTGCAGTGGCACCCCGAGTGGCAGGTCATGGCCAATCCATTTTCGCGCGCGCTGTTCGCGGCCTTCGGGCACGCGGCGGCCGAGCGCGGCAGGCACAAATGAAAGGCACGCCCATGGTGAGTGAGATCCGGCAGTTCTTCCGCGACCACGGCATCTCCGAGGTCGAGGCGATCATTCCCGACATGGCCGGGATCGCCCGCGGCAAGATCATGCCCGCGGAGAAGTTCGCCGAGGACGGCGGCATGCGCCTGCCCGAGAGTGTGTTCCTGCAGACCGTGACCGGTGACTATCCGCCGGAGACCGGCGATGCGATGAGCCCGGCGGAGATCGACATCGTCCTGAAGGCCGATCCCAAGACGGTGCGGCGCGTGCCGTGGGCGGCGGAGCCGACCGCGCAGGTGATCCATGACTGCTTCTACGCCGACGGCCGCCGCGTCTCCATGGCGCCGCGCCACGTGCTGCGCAACATCCTCGAGCTCTACACCCAGCGCGGCTGGGAGCCGGTGATCGCGCCGGAGCTCGAGTTCTACCTCGTGGAGCAGAACAAGGACGCCGATTA
>JASHVF010000407.1 GCA_030039615.1 Gammaproteobacteria bacterium
CATAGCCGGTGGCAGCGGGGTGAGCAGGCGCACCAAGGCGCCGTCGCTACGGTTGCGCGTGAGCGCGTCCCAAAAGATATACCACTTCACGACGTATTCATTCGTGATGACGCGGCCGCGTTGCTGGAACCAGTAATACATGAGTTCCCGCTCGGCACCGTGAACGATTACGCCGCGGTTGACCGTAAGAGCGCCGCCCGGGATCGTCAGCCTGCGGGTCTCGAGACTCGCGAACTCCCAGCCGCCCCCCGGCAGACAAGTGCGCGGCGAGTGGGTGGACTGACCTTTGCGCTGCGAGTCGTAGTAGGCGATCCAGACGTTGACGGGATCGTCCGCGGCGCGATGGTAGTCGGCCAGCAGGTAGTCATCGAGTTTCAGCTCGTCCTGATAAACCCGTTCGAGGGGGCCGCGAACGCCCTGCCAGCCGGAGAGGCTCAGCGGGAACTCGCTAAAATCTTGGCGCACCGGATGCAGCTCGCTGCGCTCAGGCATAACGAAGGTGGACGCGGTTGCCAGCGCCGCCAGAGCGGTCGCGGCGAGAAACGGCCGCGGCAACTCGCGTGGACGAGTCGTGCCTGCCTGCGTCGGTGCCGGCCCGGCGTCCAGCATGAGCGCCTCGCGCAGCCGCGCGCGTGGCTGGCCGATCCTGACGAGCACGGCCGCGAACATCAGCAGCACCAGCATGCAGAGCATGAATACCGCCCAGCCCTCAAAGTCGTGCAGCAGGCCCTCCGCCATTCTCACGCCCCAGTACTCGACGGTGACGCCGATCAGGCCGATCCGCAGGCTGTTCATGAGCACGGCGATCGGGATGCTCGCGAGGAAGACGAGCAGTCGCTTATATGGCGCCGCTCGCAGCAGGTACGCGACCACGAAGGCGAGCGTCATCAGTGGGTACAGATAGCGCAGACCGCTGCAGGCCTCGGCTACCTGCAACTTGTACGTGCCGAGGTCGATTACATTGCCATCCAGGAAGACGCTGATGCCGAAGAGGCGAATCACGTCGACCCCGATCGCCGACGACAGAAGCTGTAGACGCAGCGATAGCGAGTTGGCGAAGAATGCCGGCAGCGGAATCGCAAAGGCCAGTATCAGCAGTGGCATCAACAGGCGACGGAACACCTGACCACCGGCGAGCGCGAGCACCAGGCCGTAGAGCACCATCAGGAAGGCGTACTGGGCAATGATGTATATGGTGCTGAGCTCGGCGATACCCCACAGCAGAACCCCGAGGAGGGTGAGCCATACGCCGCTCCAGGATCCCCTGAAAGGGGTCTGCACCAGCTCGGCGCGCTTGCGCCAGATCAGGAACAGCGAGAGAAAGGGGATGAGAAGCGCGTAGCTGTATTCGGGCTCGCGATTCCATACCGTGAACAGTCCTGTGAGTACGCCGGCGAAGGGAAAATAGGCGAGTGCCAGCGCCCCCGCGAGCACGAGCCACCCGAAAGGCGAGAAACGCCAACTGACGTCCGGCCGGGTTGCCGCCGTCGGGTCCTGAGTAGCCACTCGCGCTAACCTTGTGTTTGACCGGTGGGGTTCCGGTCACTGTTGATGAGGCTGCAATATCCCGCCGGTAGGCTACGACGGATGTACGACAGTTCGGTGACACCCGGGGACCACCGCAGGAAGGTGCTGACGCCCGGCCGGGCCCTACCTCTGTACTCCTTGCTGCTGCTCGCGGCGCTGCGGTGTGCGGCGGCGACGGACCGGCCCGGCTCCGACGCCCCTTCACTCGAGGCCATCAGGCGCGAAGCGGTCGTTTCGCCCAGCGGGCCCGACGGGCTGCGGCTGCCGCTCGCCGCAAGCTGGGCGATCGGCGCGGAGGCAACGGGTTTCTCGCCCGATTGGCAGGTCGAGGCGCTCGAGCAGGGTCAATACATACTGCCGTGGTTCGGGTTATCGGTGCCGCGTCCGCCTGCGGGTGCGAATTCCAACTACCCGTGGATCACCGACGCCCCCTATTACTATGCACGCGCGGTGCGGTACCTCGCCCAGCATCACCTGCCCTTGTCTTTCGACACCACGCAGTGGGAGGTCCTGCTGTCCGAGGTCTCTGCGGATTACGCGCAGCGTGGTCCCGACGGTAAGCTGCCCCCGATATCCCCTTTCGGACCGATCGAGCCGTGGTACGCCACCGGCCGAGCCTGGGCGCGCCACCCGACCCTCAGACGGCTCGAGCAGCTCTATCCTGATCCACCGCTGGTGCTGTTCGTCTCCAATAACGAGCATCCCAAGCTCTCACCAGATGACTTGAACGCTGCCTACCGCGCCGACGCGGGACCCGAGCTCATCGCCCGGCGCCGTGCGATAGGGGATGCCTGGATCGAGCGTTATCGGGCGCTCGAGCGCGGCTTCCGCGAGGGCTTGGAAGCCCCGGGCTGGCGAGCGCATGCCGTCTTCGTCGGGTATGACGCCCTGGTGACACCCGCGATGGGCCGTTGGTCCGGTTGGCCGGCCTACTCTCTTTATGTGCCGGGACGCACCGAGCCCTGGCCCTTCGCGTGGGACGGAGCCAGCGAATCGTACTATCTGCACGACTGGGCGTCCGACGGCGACTTCATGGTCTGGAGCCCGCAGATCGAGGCCATGAACTTCATCCCGGTACTCGCGGAAGTCCGCACCCGGGAGCCGGCGTTCTGGTTCGAGATATCAGTTTGGGATGGACAGCGACCGGGCGAGCCGACGGACAAAGCGCACTTTTATGCCCTGCGCGATCAACAGTTCACACCGCTGCGTTACGGCGGCCTGACGCAGTTCGGCATGTGGCTGCTGCGACCGCGGGTGGTGCGTGCGTTCTTTGCCGCGGACGATCGCGTGCGCTTCGGCGATTACTTCGATGCGATTCTCGCGGCCGTTGCGCGCGTACACCAGGATCCGACCCTGTGCTCGTTCTGGCATCGCGGACAGCTGCTCGAAAATCCCGTCGGCGGCCATCCCTACGAGGCGGCGCTGCCCGCCGAGCTTGCATCCCGCCCGCGTTGGTTCCTGCTCGACTCTCCGCAGAATCCACCCCGTCCCTGGGAGCTCACCACGATGCTGCCGGTCTACGCGCTCGCGCTCGAGCTCGGTCACCGGCCCGCGCGTGAATGGCTCGTGTATGCGTTCGCGCCGCTCGCGGCGGCGACCGAGGTCGAGGTCACGATTCCGGGCGGACCGCAGGTGCGCGTGCCGGCGTCTCTTGCCGGGGCGTTCGCCGTGATAAGCGAGCGCGACGGTTCGGTCCGCCCGGTCGGACCGTCTCAGCCGAGCCAGGCCGGCAGCGCGTCGGGCAGAGCGCTGCCTGCAGTGCGGGCATGTGTACGGGCATCGGCAAGCCACTCCTGAAACACGATCGCACACCAGATCTCGTTCTGCCGGTCGTAAGCTCCGGCGAGATGCTCTGCCCACTTGCGCCGGATGGGACCCGGCGCAAGAAAGCCATCCTGCCGCAGCCGACGCTCATCGAGGAGCGACTCGGCCCAGTCGCGCAGCGGCCCCTTGATCCACGCGCCGACGGGAATACCGAACCCCTGTTTCGGGCGTTCAACGATCGTCGACGGGACAAACTCGTGGAGGACCTCTCGCAACAGCAGCTTGCCGGTGTTCGCGTTCATGCGCCAGCCGAGCGGCATGCGCCAGGCAAATTCGAAGAGCTCGGGATCGAGAAACGGCGCGCGAGTCTCGAGACCGACGCTCATCGAGGCGCGGTCGACCTTGACCAGGAAATCATCGGGCAGGATGTTGAGCGTGTCGAACAGCATCATCGACTCCGCATAGGGAAGTGCGGCGGGCCAGCCGTGCGCGCCGCCGTGCACGGGAACGCGCTCGTCACCGCCCTGTAGCGGCACCGTACCGTCTTCCGCTCTGGTCATCATGATCTCGTACATCTGCACTTCGGAGGCGGCGCGCAGCTGTTGCGCCAGGCGGTGCAGCCGCTCCCCGGACAGGTCCGAGAGGCGATGCACGCCGCCTACCCGGCGCACGCGCTCGAGCAGCGTTTGCCAGGCACCCGGGGAGAGACTGCGAATCGCCGCCGCCAGTGGGCGGCGCACCAGTCCCGGTACCGAGCGGATGAGCGGAAAGGCCCGCTGTCCCACGAAGTAGCGGTCATAGCCCCCGAACAGCTCGTCGCCGCCATCACCGGTCAGCGCCACGGTGACGTCCTTGCGCGCGGCGCACGACACCAGGTAGGTCGGAATCTGCGACGAGTCGGCGAACGGCTCGTCGTAGATCCGGGGCATGTGCATGATCGCTTCGCGGGCCTCGGTGGGCGTCACACGATCGCAGCGATGCGCGGTGTGCAGACTGCGTGCGACTGCCGCCGCGTGCGCCGACTCGTCGTACAACGGGTCGTCGTAGCCGATGGTGAACGTCCGTACCGGCTGACGTGCCTTCTGCGCCATCATCGCAACTACGAGCGACGAATCGATTCCGCCGGACAGGAACGCGCCGAGCGGCACATCGGACATCAGGCGCGCGCTGACGACCCGCAGGAACAGCTCGCGAAGCTCTTCGCAGGCCTGCGCGCGATCCTGCAGCGGCCGCTGGCGTGCCGCGAGTGCGACCTCCATCGCCGACCAGTAGTGACGCACCTCTCCCACGCTGAGAGTTCCGCGCACCGGATCCGTGGCGACGGTCAGTACCGAGCCGGCAGGAAGCTTACGGGCCTGTGAAAAGATGGTGAACGGAGCTGGAACGTAGTTGTAGCGCATGAACGCGCGCAAGGCGCCGCGGTCGATCTCGCCGCTCCAGTCAGGGTGCTGCGCGAAAGCCTTGAGCTCCGAGCCGAAGAGAAAACTGGGGCCGAGTGCCGCGTAGTAGAGAGGCTTCTCGCCGAAACGGTCCCGCGCCAGATGCAGCCGGTGCGTTTGCCGGTCCCACAGCGCAAACGCGAACATGCCGTTGAGACGTGGCAGTGCGACCTCGAGCCCCCAGCGCTCGATCGCCGCTAGCGCCGTTTCGGTGTCCGACAGGCCACGCCAGGGAATCGCCGCGCCAGCGGCCTCGAGCTCGGCGCGCAGCAGCAGGTGGTTGTAGATCTCGCCGTTGTAGGCGAGCACGTAGCGCCCGCTGTGCGAGA
>JASHVF010000408.1 GCA_030039615.1 Gammaproteobacteria bacterium
CCAGCATCGCTGCGGCCCTAGCCTAGCGGGCCGCGCGTGCCGTGTCTGCGCGCTCGCAGCCCGCCCATGCCCCGGGCGATTGGGGTATTCTGCCCGTCGGTGCGGCACCAAGGCGTGAACGATACGAGTCTCAAAGGCAAGACGCTCTTCATAACGGGGGCGAGCCGCGGCATCGGGCTCTCGATCGCGCTGCGCGCGGCGCGCGACGGCGCCAATATCGCCATCGCGGCCAAGACCGCCGAGCCGCATCCGAAGCTTCCCGGCACCATCCACACGGCGGCTGCGGAGATCGAGCGGGCCGGCGGGCAGGCGCTGCCGCTCGTCGTGGACGTGCGCGACGAGGCCGCGGTGCTGGCGGCGGTCGAGCGCTGCGCCGCGCATTTCGGCGGCATCGACGTCTGCGTCAACAACGCCTCGGCGATCAACTTAAGCTCCATCGAGCAGATCGACATGCGCCGCTACGATCTCATCCAGCAGATCAACACCCGCGGCACCTTCGTCACGACCCGCGCCTGCGCGCCGTATCTGAAGCGCGCGCCCAATCCGCACGTGCTGACGCTCTCGCCGCCGCTCGACCTGAAACCCCGGTGGTTCGCGCCGCATCTCGCCTACTCACTGTCGAAGTACGGCATGTCGCTGTGCATGCTGGGGATGGCCGAGGAATACCGCGCCGCGGGCATCGCCTGCAACGCGCTGTGGCCGCGCACCACGATCGCCACCGCTGCGGTGGAGTTCGCACTCGGCGGGCCGGCGATGCTGCAGCGCTCGCGCAAGCCCGAGATCGTGGCGGATGCCGCCCACGCGATCCTCACCCGGCCGGCGCGCGAGTGCACGGGGCGCTTCCTGATCGACGACAGCGTGCTCTACGAGGCGGGTGTGCGCGACTTCACCTCCTACAGCGTCGACCCCGGCGCGACGCTGCTGGCCGACATTTTCGTGGCACGCGACCCGCCGCCGCCGCCCGGCGTGCATCTGGAGTTCATGTGGTGAGCGCCGCGGTCAACCGCCGCATCGTGCTGGCGCGGCGCCCGCAGGGAGCGCCGGTCGAGGCAGACTTCCGCCTCGAGGAGGTGGCGGTGCCGGTGCCGGCGGCGGGCCAGGTGCTGCTGCGCACGCGCTACCTCTCGCTCGATCCGTACATGCGCGGGCGCATGAACGACGCGCCTTCCTACGCGCCGCCCGTGGCGCTCGATGCGCCGATGACCGGGCAGACGGTGAGCGTCATCGAGGCCTCCCACAACCCGGCCTGGCGGGTGGGCGAGCTGGTGGTCGGCAACGCGGGCTGGCAGGACTACGGCGTCTCCGACGGACGCGACCTGGTGCGCATCGATCCCGGCCTCGAGCGGCCCTCGTACGCGCTCGGGGTGCTCGGCATGCCGGGACTCACCGCCTACGTCGGCCTGCTCGACATCGGCGAACCGCGTGCGGGCGAGACGGTGGTGGTGGCCGCAGCCACCGGAGCTGTCGGCTCGGTGGTCGGCCAGATCGCGAAGCTCAAGGGCTGCCGGGTGGTCGGCATCGCGGGCGGTGCCGAAAAGTGCGACTACGCGGTGCGGACCCTCGGCTTCGATGCCTGTCTCGACCACCGTGGCGCGCAGCTGCGCGAGCGGCTCGCGGCTGAGTGTCCGAAGGGCGTCGACGTCTATTTCGAGAACGTCGGCGGCGAGGTGTTGTATGCGGTCGCTCCGCTGCTCAACGTGGCGGCGCGCGTGCCGCTGTGCGGGCTCATCGCCTGGTACAACCTCGAGAAGCTCCCCGCGGGCGTCGATCGCACGCCGGCGCTGCTCGCGACGGTGCTGCGCCGGCGGATCAAGGTGCAGGGATTCATCATCTTCGACCACTACCAGCGCTTTGCGGCATTCCAGCGCGACATGAGCGCCTGGCTGCGCGAGGGCAGGGTGCGCTATCGCGAGGAAGTCATCGACGGGCTCGAGCGGGCGCCGCGCGGACTCATGGGTCTCCTCGAGGGCGAGAACTTCGGCAAGCTCGTGGTGCGGGTAGCGGAGAGCTGAGCGTGGCCGAGCGCGTGGCGGCATCCTGGGTGTTCGACTGTGTGTCGCCGTTCGCCTATCTCGGCTTCCGCGACCTCGAGCGCCTCCCCGCGCACGTCGAGCTGCGCTACGTGCCGGTGCTGTTCGCGGCGATGCTGAATCACTTCGGCCAGGTCGGCCCGGCCGAGATTCCCTCCAAGCGACGCTTCACCTACCGCTTCGTGCTGTGGCGCGCGCGGCGGATGGGACTGCCGCTCAAGTTCCCGCCCGCGCACCCGTTCAACCCGCTCGCGGGGCTGCGCCTGGTGATCGCCGCCGGGAGCGATCGGCGCGCGGCGGGCACGGTGCTCGAGGCGGTGTTTCGCCACGGCCGCGACCTGACCGATGCCGCGGTCATCGCCGATCTGGCGCGCGAGCTCGGCGTCGCCGATCCGCAGCGCGCGCTCGCCGATCCCGCGGTCAAGCAGCGCCTGCGCGAGAACACCGACTGGGCCATCGCGCGCGGCGTGTTCGGCGTCCCGGCGCTGGTCATCGGGGAGGAGATCTTCTGGGGCCACGATGCTTTCGCGATGGCGCTCGACTATCTCGCCGAGCCGCGGCCGTTCGAGGGCGATGAGCGGGCCATCGCCAGGCTGCCGATCGGCGTGGAGCGCGCGCGGTGAGGGCGGCAGGCGCGCGCTGGCTAGTGGCGCTGCTGCTCGCGGCGCCTAGCGCGTTCGCGGCCGACTACTGGTCCTACGAGTACAAGAACATCGACGTCACCGTCGCCGGCTCCAGCACCTACGCGCAGCGCGTCGCGCGCAACGCCGACCGGCTCGGGGTCGCGCTCGCCCAGATCCTGGACTTCAGGCCGAGCTCGCGTCTTCCGACCCACATCTACGTGCTGCCCGATGAAGAGATCGTCCAGCTGCTCGGGGCGAGCGGCAATTCGACCTTCAGCACCTCCGGGTATGACTCGACGGTGATCGCGAGCGCCGGCCGCAGCAATGAGGATCACTTCTGGGGCGTTTATTTCGGCTACATCGGCAGTCTGCTCGCGGGCGACGGCGCACTGCGCTACCCATACTGGTTCAAGATCGGAGTGCCGGAGGTATTTGCCACCGCCACGCTCGAGCACGAGCACGTCAGGACCGGCGGCATCGCGCCCGGATACGCGCTCACCGTCGCCGGCGGCAAGCTGATCCCAGTGCGCACCTTTCTCGCGCTCGACCCCGAGGATCCGCGGCTGCAATCCCCAGCCTTTGCCGACATGTACACCGCCGAGAGCTGGTACTTGACGCGCGAGGTCCTGGTCGAGGGCCGCCATCGCGACGAATTCGCGCACTACCTCGGGCTGCTGAACGAGGGCAGCAGCGAGCCGGCGGCGTTCGCCGCGAGCTTTGCGGCGAGCTACGAGGACCTCGACCGGATGCTGCACGACGATCTGCACGCGACGGCGCACGTCTTCATTCTCGAGAGTCCCTCCGACGAGCGCCCGGATACGGCGCCGCCGCGCAGGCTCGAAGCGCCCGAGGTGGCGGCGCGTCTGGCCGCGGCGAATCTCGCCTCCGGGCGCCGGCCCGAGGCGCTGCGTCTCGCGGCGCTCGCCCTGCATGACGACCCGGCCAACGAAACCGCGCTGCTAGCGGCGTGCGAGGCGCAGCTGCTCGACTGGAACTATCCGGCCGTGCTCGCCGCCGTGAACGCGATGGCCGCCCATGACAGCCCCTCGCCGCAGGCGCTGGCCGAGAGCGCCGCCGCGCTCACCATCGTCGCCTCCGCGGTAAGCGCAGGTCACGCGGCGCTCGGCGCCGATCCGGCGGTGCTGCTCGAGCGTGCCCGGCAGGACTACCAGGCGGCGCTCGCCGCCGATCCCGAGAACCTGCGCTCCTGGGCCGGGCTCGCCGGGCTCTACGGCGCGCAGCGCAATGCGGCCGCGGCGCGCGAGCTGCTGCCGGCCGCCACGGCGGCGCTCGAGCGCCATCCGCGCAACGCGAACCTGGCCTATGCGCTCGCGCACATGTGCGCCCAGACCCAACAGTGGGAGTGCGCCGCGAGGTTCGCCGGCGCCTGGCGCGATAACGCCCTCACCGAGGCCAATCGGGAGGAGGCGGCGGCCTTCGAGGCGCACCTGCGCGCCTACCGGCAGCGCCTGGCGAGCGCCGCACCGCCGGCGGCCTCGGCGCCGTCCCCGGCGCCGGCGGCCAGCCACTGAGCGGCGCGCGATCCGGAAAAGCTGTTGCGCGTCTGCCGCCGACCGCTATATATTATCGAGAACATAATACGAAACGCCGGCCGCTCTCCCGACGCGTGTGATCTTGAGCCGCGACGCGACCATAACCCAGGCTGCCCGCCCCGCGGCAACGCCGCGCCGCGCGTGGCCGCTCGGTGCACTGCTCCTGTCGCTCGCGGCTCTCGCCACCGCCACGCCGGCCGCGCTTCCCCCCAAAATCGATCTCGACGCCTTCGATGCCATGAAAAAGAGTGCCGCGCTGCCCGATGGCGAGGCGCTGGCGTACGTCTCCATGGGAAACCCCGCCGGCAGGCCGGTCGTGCTGATTCACGGCTACACCGACAGCGCCTCGGACTGGGCGCCGCTCATTCCCTACCTGTCGCCCGATCTGCATCTCATCGTGGTCGACATCCGCGGCCACGGTCTCTCCGGCCGCCCGGAGTGCTGCTACACGCGCTTCGACTTCGCCTACGACGTCAAGCTGCTGCTCGATGCGCTCGGTATCGAGCGGGCCGACGTGGTCGGGCATTCGATGGGCAGCGCCATCGCGCAGACCTTCGCGGAGCTCTGGCCGGAGCGCACCCGGCGCGTGGTCCTCATCTCTTCGGCCGGCGGGCTGGCGCCCGGAGTACAGCCCGCCCCGGAGCTGGTCGGTCTTGTGGCCACGATCCGCCAGCTCAAGGACCCGATCGACCCGGACTCGCAGTTCATGAAGGCCTGGTGGGCGACGCAGTCGCCGGTGGATGAGGGGTTCGTGCGCCACAAGCGCATGCAGTCCGCGGCGATGCCGGCGCGCGTGTGGCAGGCGGTGCTCGAGCAGGAGATCGTTCCGGACTTCCTCGGGAGCGAGCTGCGCCGCACGCTGCCGAGGCTCACTGCGCCGACGCTGCTCATCTGGGGGAGCGAGGATGCGCTCATTTCCGAGAGCATGCGCGCCGGTCTGCGCGAGGCGCTGCCGCAGGCCGCAGTCAGGGTATTCCAGGGCCTCGGCCACAACCCGTTCTGGGAGCAGCCGGCGCAGTGCGCCGCAGTGATCAACGAGTTCCTCGAGAAGGCGCCGGCGCCCGAGGCGGCGGCTGCCGGCACGTCCTGAAGTCCGCTCAATCGTTTCCAGGGGGAGCACCGACATGGCATCCGACACGAACTCAACACGGTCCAGTCGAGGTCTGCAGCGCGCCGCGGCGGGCGGCGCGGCCGCCGCACTGCTCATCGCCGCCGGCGCCGGCACGGCGGCGCTGGCGCAGGAGCAGCCGGCGCAGGCGCAGGGGAGCGCGGAGAGCGGCCCCGAGGTGGAGACCATCATCGTCAGCGCCCGCAAGCGCGAGGAGTCGATCGCGCAGGTGCCGACCAGCATCACGGCCTTCACGCCGGAGGCGATCAAGGACTACAACGTCGAGTCCTTCGCCGACTACGCCGCCATGACCCCCAATCTGTCCTTCACCTATGGCGGCGGGCCCACCGGCATCTCGGACGCGCGCACCATCGCGGTCCGCGGCATCACCGGGCAGAACCTGTTCGGCACCGCGGGCGCCACCGGCTTCTACATCGACGACACGCCGGTGCCGGGCTCGGTCGATCCGCGCGTGCTCGATCTGGCCGGCATCGAGGTGCTGAAGGGTCCGCAGGGGACGCTCTATGGCGAGAGCTCCCTCGGCGGCAACGTGCGTCTCATCACCAAGGCGCCGAACACCAACGAGTCCGGCTACGGCTACTCGATGGACGCCGGCGCCACCTCCGGCGGCGGCAGCATCGACGGCGGCTATAACTACATCGGTAACCTGGTGCTCTCGCAGGGTGTCGCCGCGCTGCGCGTGGTGCTGTTCGCCGATCACGAGGCGGGCTATCTGAACCGCAGTTATCCGACGGTCGCGGGCGGAGTGGGTGCCAGCGATCCGTTCGCCGACGTGCCGCGCACCTCGGTCGACGACCAGGGTGCCGAGAACGCCTTCGGCGGATCGGCCGCGCTGCTGGTGCATGCCGGCGACAACCTCGACGTGAAGCTGCGCGTCATGTTCCAGGACTCGGCCTACAACGGCTTCCCGGCGACCTTCGCGCCACTGAACGCGGACGGCAATTTCGGCGCGCCCTTGTACACGCTCGACCGCGCCTTCGACGTGCAATCGAAGGCCTCCGACAGCTGGACCATGCCGACGCTCGACTTCAAGTACTCGGGGTCGGGCTGGTCGGCGGTGTGGGCCAACGGCTTCTTCTACCGCCACACCCAGGACATCGAGGATTCGAGCTACGGCACGCAGCAGGTGCTCACCGGCGGCTATTACAACGTCACGGGACTCGCGCCGCAGCCCTATCTGTGGGACGGGGAGCACTTTCACGATCAGCTCTCGAGCGAGGCGCGCGTCTCCTTCGATCCGGTCCATAACCTGAGCGGCACGTTCGGCCTGTACTACTCGAACACGCATACGCGCTTCACGATTCCGCCCACCTACGCGCAGGGACTCGATGCCGCCGGCACCAGCTCCTGCAGCCTCGCGATCTCCGATCCCTGCGTGGTGACCTCGCCCGCCTGGTCGAACGACGAGATCTGGACCCAGACCAATCCGGCGCAGGAGGAGGACAAGTCGATCTTCGGCGAGCTCTACTACAAGTTCCTCGAGAAGTGGACGCTGACGGTCGGGGCGCGGCAGTACTGGCTGAACCAGAGCACCGACTACACCGCCAACGGCTTCCTGAACGGCGGCGCGACCCCGAGCGCACCCGAATCCAACAGCCAGTCGGGGCTCAATCCCAAGTTCGCGCTTTCGGTGCAGGCGACCGAGGAGGCGATGGTGTACGCCTCCGCATCCAAGGGCTTCCGCGCCGGCGGTGCGCAGCCGTTCCTCACGTTCTGCTCCGAGCCGGGGCTGCCGATTAATGACATCACGCACCTGCAATCGGACACGCTCTGGACCTACGAGGCGGGCACCAAGGTGCAGACTTCCGGGGTGCTGATCTCCGCGGCGGTGTACAACATCGAGTGGAGCAACCTGCAGCAGCAGGTGGCGCTGCCGTGCGGCTACTATCTGCAGGTCAACGGCGGCAAGGCGCGCATCAACGGCGGGGAGCTCGAGGCGAGCGGGCGGCTGGTGCCGGGCCTGCAGTTCCGCGTGGGACTCGGCTACGAGGACACCTCGATCACCGATCCCGGCCCGCTGGCGAGCGTCGGCGTGCTCACCGACACGCGCATCAGCGGCGTGCCGGCGTTCACCGGCTCGGCGGGCCTGGTCTACACCAGGGCGATCGGCTCCGACACGCAGGGCTTCGTGTCCGCCGACTACAGCTACCAGGGCAACAGCATCTCGCTGCTGGTGGGCGGCAGCGGCGCCGAGGCGACGCGCCCCGGCTATGGGCTCGTCAACCTGCGCTTCGGCATCAACCAGGGCAACTCGGAGTGGTCGCTCAACTTCAAGAATCTCTTCAACGCCAGGCCGAACCTCGGCGACATCGGCTACGTCGGCTACGCGCAGTACAACGCCGCCGGACAGGTGATTCCGCAGGTGGCGACACTGCCGCC
>JASHVF010000409.1 GCA_030039615.1 Gammaproteobacteria bacterium
GATGCCGCGCGCCTCGAGCGCTTCCTGCAGCCTGCCGAAGTCGGCGAACGCGCAGCGGATCACCAGCTGCGGCTCGCCCTTCTCGCCGGTGCTCTCGCCCATCTCCTCGAGGCCGTGATCGATGAGATAGAGCTCGAGATCGTCCTGGTCGATGCCGGTCGGATCGAGGCGGAAGACGCCCATCTTCTTGAACAGGAAGCTGACACTGCCATTAGTGGCGAGATTGCCGCCGTTCTTGGTGATGATGTTGCGCACCGCCGCGACGGTGCGCGTCGGGTTGTCGGTGGCGGTCTCGACCAGCAGCGCCACGCCGTGCGGCGCGTAGCCCTCGTAGACCACCTGGCTGTAGCTGGTGGCGTCACGCCCGGAGGCGCGCTTGATGGCTGCCTCGACGCGGTCCTTGGGCATGTTGACGGCGCGCGCGTTCTGGATGGTGCGGCGGAGCGCCGGATTGGAGGCGGGGTCCGGGCCGCCGGACTTGACGGCCATGGTGATGTCCTTGGCGATGCGCGCGAACTGCTTCGCCATGCGGTTCCACCGCGCGAACATCGTGTGCTTGCGGACTTCGAAGATGCGGCCCATGGGGGGGCTATTGTAGCGCGGCGCGCCACGCGCCTTGCGGGGCGCGGCCGAGGACCGCGAGGAGGCTGCCGGGCCGCGAGCGGCCGGCGCAGAGGCGAGCGGCGGCTTACGCCAGCTGCGCGTACAGCAGCCGCATGCGGCGGCGCTGGCGGCTCAAGCTGCGCTCGATCTCGCGCAGCCGCGCCTGCAGATCCGAGTGCTGCCACTGCTCGAGGACTGCGCGGCGCTTCTCCTCGAGCCATTGCTCCTTGACGCGTGCCCAGTCGGCGACCGCGGCGAGGAACGCCTCGTACTCGTGCGCGATGCGCGCGCGCAGCTGCTCGATGTGCGAGTGCCCGGCGGCCGGCAGCTGCGCCAGCTGCGACTCGGCGCGTTTGAACTGCATGGCGAGCAACGCGCGCTGGATCTGGAACCAGGGGGTGCGCTTGAGGCGCCGCGTCAGCCCGACGCAGGCGAGGCCGCCGATCAGCCATTTGGTCGGATCCCATTGCCACCAGCGCACGCCGTTGCGGTAGTCGTGGGCGAAGATGTGGTGAAAGTTGTGGTAGCCCTCGCCGTAGGTGACCACCGCGAGCGCCGGGTTGTCGCGCGCCGTGTTGTCCTCGGTGTAGGGGCGGGTGCCCCACATGTGGGCCAGCGAGTTGATGAAGAAGGTGACGTGATGGCTCCACACCAGGCGCAGGAACCCGGCGAGGAGCAGCATGCCCCAGAAGTCGTGGAACAGAAGTCCCGCGGCGATCGGCAGGCCGAAGTTGAGCCCCACCGCGAGCGGCACGTAATGGCGGTGCTGGAATGCCAGCAGCCGGTCCTTCTTCAGGTCCGGGATGTTGGCGAAGTCGGGCACCCCGCTCGGGTACTCACGCAGCATCCAGCCGATGTGTGAGAACCAGAAGCCGCGCTTGGCCGAGTACGGATCGCGGTCGACGTCGTCGACGTGCAGGTGATGGGTGCGATGTCCGCTGCACCAGATGAAGGCGCTGTTCTGCAGCGCCATGGTGCCGAAGATCAGATAGAAGACCTTGAGCGCCGGGTGCGCCTCGTAGGTGCGGTGTGCCCACAGGCGGTGGTAGCCGGCGGTGATCGACATGCCGGTCGCGATCAGGAAGAAAAGGAAGAAGCCGAAATCCGCGCCGGTGAAGCCGTACTTGAGGCCGTACCAGGGCACCAGCACTGCCGCGATCGCAAAGGTCAGGGCGAACATCAGGGCATTGGCCCAGATGAGCGGGGGCTTGCGGACTTCGGTGGTTGCGGACATGCGTTCGCCTGGGGCCTTTCCGGGGCTTTGCCACAGTGGGCGCGGTAACTTATCACGGCCGGCCCCCCGAAGTGGGACTTGTATCCCTGTCCGGGGCACGCCCGCCGGTGGACACTTTTAATTGAGCACCCGCGCCCGGCGCCCTGCGGTGCAGCATGCCCGGGGAGGCGGCGGGCCTACGCCTGGATCAGCCCGTGGCGGATCGCGATCAGCGTGAGCTCAGCCTGGTTGGAGACACCGAGCTTCTGCTTGACGTTATAGAGGTGTGTGCCGACCGTGGAGGCGGACAGGCTCAGGTCCTCGGCGATGCGCTGTACGCTGGCGCCGCCGGCGAGGCGCACGAACACCTCGAACTCGCGCTCCGACAGCCGCTCGACCGGTGACCTGCCGCCGTTCTCGAGCTCCTCGAGCGCAAGCTTCTGCGCCAGCGCCGCGTCGATGTAGCGCTGCCCGGCGGCCACCGCCGTGATCGCCTCGAGCAAGGCTTCCGGCGCACTGCGCTTGGAGAGAAAGCCGCGCGCGCCTTCGCGCAACGCGCGCCGCGCGTGCAGCGGATCGTCATGCGCGGACAACGCCAGCACGCGCGCCTGCGGATGATGGGCGCGGATCCGCCGCAGCGCCTCGAGCCCGCCCATCCCCGGCATGGCGAGGTCCATCACCACCACGTCGGGCGTGAGCTCGAGGTAGCGCTGGCAGGCGCTCTCGCCCGAGTCCGCTTCGCCGACCACCGAGGTTTCGGGATTCGCCTGCAGCAGCAGCCGAAAGCCGGTGCGCACCACCGCATGATCGTCCACCAGCAGCACGCGGATCATGGCCGCACCAGCGGAATCCGCACCGCCAGGCGCACGCCATGAGGCGTGACGTTGCCGACCTCGAAATGGCCGCCCAGATGCCCGATGCGCTCGGCGAGGCCGCGCAGCCCGAAGTGTCCGGGACGCGCCCATTGCGCGGGCAGCCCGACGCCATCGTCGGTCACCGCGACCGTCATGCTCTCGGGGGTCGAGCTCACCTCGATGTCGATGCGCGTGGCCTGTGCGTGACGCAAGGCGTTCACGAGTCCCTCCTGTACCACGCGGTAGGCGGCCAGCGCGACGCTCGGCCCGAGATCCGCCGGCAGCTCGTGCCGCAGGGTCAGCCGCGGCGAGGCGTGGCGCTGCTGCCAGTCGCGCACCAGGCTCTCGAGTGCGGCGCCGAGCCCGAGCGTGTCCAGGGCCGGCGGCGCGAGCCGCGGGATGAGGCCGTGCAGCGCGTCGTAGAGTCGCGCCGCTTCCTCCGACACCAGCCGTGCGGCGGCGACCGAGTCCGACTCGGTCGAGCGGGTCGCGATCGCCATCGCCAGACTGCGGATCGCGGTGACCGACTGGCCGAACTCGTCGTGCAGCTCGTGCGCGATCAACCGCCGCTCCTCCTCCACGCGCTGCTCGACCACCAGAGAGAGCTCGCGGCGCTCCTCGAGACGCTCGTGCGCTTCGCGTGCCTCGCGCTCCGCGCGCACGTTGTCGGCCACCGCCTGGGCCATGCGGTTGAAGGCCGCGCCGATGGCGCTTGCCTCGGCGCCGGAGAGCGGCGGCAGGCGGTACGCCAGCTCGCCGTGCTTGAGCCGCTCGAGTCCGTCGATGATCACCGGGAAAGGCGCGAGCGCACGGTCCACCAGCCAGAAGGCGAGCAGCGCGAGCGCCAGCAGCAGCGCCGCGGCGAGCGTCAGCAGGTGCGTCAGGTCATCCCAGGCATCGAGGATCGCGCGCGACGGCTGCGCCTCGATCATGAGCTGCGTTCCGTCGGAGAGCTCAAACCCCTGGCGCGCCGGATGCGGAGCGAGCAGTCGCGCAAACCACTCGGGCGCGTCGCGGCCCGCCTTGTAGACGGCCGGCGGCGAGCGGTACAGCAGCTCCCCGGCGGAGCTGCGCAGCGTGATCTCGTTGGCGCGCACGTGGCCGAGCTGCTCGAGGAGCCGGCGCACCGCCGGCTCGCCACCCTCCTCGGAATAGGCGACGGCCAGCTGGCCGATGACCTGCACCGCGACGTGGTTCGCCGCCTCGATCTCCTCGCGGATCGAGGAGCGGCTGTTGCGCAGCTCGTCCGCCAGCAGCGCCGCGACGAACACCGCCGTGAGGCCGGTGAGCACCAGGTTCAGGCGTGTGCGCAGCTTCATCGGTGGCTCAGAAGGCCGTCCTCAAGAAAATCATGAGGCCACTTTCATGATCATCCGCTACCGTTTCGCCGCCGCCGGCGAAAGGATACACCCCAGATCCTGGACACCGTCCAACCACCGAGTGAGGAGAGCACATCATGCGCTGGGAAACACCGCGGGCGACTGAATTCCGCTTTGGCATGGAAATCACCCTCTACATCGCCAACCGTTGAGTCACGGCCGGGCCGCCAGGCCCGGATTCGTTCCTGATATGCTGCTCACCGCCCGCCGCCCCGGCGGGGATGGCGGGAAGTGCGGGCGCCGTGCGCGCCCGATCGGTTGATGAGCACCACGCACCCTGTCGGTCCGCCGCTCTGGCTGCTGCTGGAGCTCACTTACCGTTGCCCGCTGCACTGTGTGTTCTGCTACAACCCGACCGAGTTCGCCGCCACCGGCGCGGAGCTTTCGACCGGGCACTGGCTGCGGGTACTGCGTGAGGCGCGCGCGCTCGGGGCGGTGCAGCTCGGGCTCTCGGGCGGCGAGCCGCTCATGCGCGAGGATCTGGAGGCCATCGTCGCCGAGGCGCACGGCCTCGGCTTTTATATCAATCTGATCACCTCCGGCATCGGCATGAGCGAGGAGCGCATCGCGGCCCTCAAGCGCGCCGGGCTCGACCACATCCAGCTGTCCTTTCAGGACAGCACGCGCGAGCTCAACGACTTCCTCAGCAGCACGCGCACCTTCGAGCTCAAGGCGCGCGTCGCCGCCCTCATCCGCAAGTACGACTACCCGATGGTGCTGAACGTGGTGCTGCACCGGCTCAACATCGATCACGTGGAGGAGATCCTGGCGATGGCCGAGCGCATGGGCGCGCAGTACGTCGAGCTCGCCAACACCCAGTACTACGGCTGGGCCTGGCTCAACCGCGCGCAGCTGCTGCCGAGCCGCGCGCAGCTCGAGCGCGCCGAGGCGGCGACCCGCCGTGTGCGCGAGCGCCTCGGCGCCGCGATGCAGATCTACTTCGTGGTACCCGACTATTTCGAGAAGCGCCCCAAGGCGTGCATGAACGGCCTCGGCTCGGTGTTCCTCGCCGTCACTCCGGACGGCGCGGCGCTTCCCTGTCACGCCGCGCGCATGCTGCCGGGCATCAGCTTCCCCAACGTGCAGTCGCAGGATCTGCGCAGCATCTGGTACGAGTCGGCGGCCTTCAATCACTTCCGCGGCGACTCCTGGATGAAGGAGCCCTGCCGCAGCTGTCCGGAGAAACACCGCGACTTCGGCGGCTGCCGCTGCCAGGCCTACCTGCTGACGGGCGACGCCGCCAACGCCGACCCGGTGTGCGAGCTCTCGCCGCATCACGCCCTGGTGACCGCGGCGGTCGCCCAGGCCGAGCGCGCCGCCCGCGCGGACGGCGCGACCGCCGGCGCCGCGCTCACCTTCCGCGATCACCGTCTCTCGATCCCGGTCGTAGTGGAGGGCCGATGAGCATCGAAACCATCAGCGAGCACCGCAGCTTCGGCGGCCTGCAGGGCTTCTACCGCCAGCAGTCCGCGGCAACGGGCACGCCCATGCGCTTTGCGGTGTATCAGCCGCCGCAGGCGCAGCAGCACCCCGTGCCGGCGCTGTTCTATCTCGCCGGCCTCACCTGTACCGAGGAGACGTTCGCGATCAAGGCGGGCGCGCAGCGGGTCGC
>JASHVF010000410.1 GCA_030039615.1 Gammaproteobacteria bacterium
GCGCATAAGTGGCTGCACAAGTGCAGCAAAAACGCTTAGCACTGCTTCTTTTTCTCGGCCGGTTTTAGTCATGCTGCAGTTGCTTTAGTTGTGACATAACTCTAGGCAGTTCATGTACTTATGTCAATTACGAGGATATGACAAATAGCCGGGAAGCCTCAAAACACATAAAAAGATAGCCAAAACATGAAGTTACATCGTTATCGGGGTCGGACGATCCCGCTGCGCCGGGTGAGAAATGGCGCACGGAAAGCCGGAACGGGATGGGCTAGGCGCTGGGGCCCTGGGGGCAGGTCAGGTGCGCTCGGCGGGATCGAAAAGCCGCTGGTGCTCGAGGATTGCGTAGCGGTCGGTCATGCCGGCGATGTAATCGGCCACCGTGCGTGCGCGCCCCACGCCGGGATTTGCGCCCTCTGACTTCAGTGCCTGGTCGCGATATTCGCCCGGCATAAGCGTCACGTCCTTGAAGAAGGCTTCGAACAGCTCCTGCACCACGCGGCGCGCCTTCGTGGTCATGCGCAGCACCTTGTAGTGTCGGTAGACGTGTTCGCGCAGGAACTCCTTGAGCTCGAGATGCTCCTCGCGGCACTCATTGCTCAACGCAGCGAGCGGCCTGGCATGCGCGCGCACTTCATCGATCGAGGCAGGCCGCGCCTGCTCGAGCTGCGAGCTCGTCGTGTGGATGAGATCCAGCACGATGTGATTGATCATGCGGCGGACGATCTCGTGCACCAGGCGCCGCTCGCTCAAATCCGGATAGCGCGCCATCACGGCGTCGTGCTGGCGGCGGAAGATGCGCGTCGCACGCAGCGCTTCGACGCTGAGCAGCTGCGCGCGCAGCCCGTCGTCGACATCGTGGTTATTGTAGGCGATCTCGTCGGCGAGGTTGGCGATCTGCGCCTCGAGGCCCGGCTGCTGGCGCTTGAGGAAGCGCTCGCCGAGCTCACCGAGCTCGCGGGCGTGCCTCACGGAGCAGTGCTTCAGGATCCCCTCGCGGCACTCGAAGGTGAGATTGAGCCCGGGGAATTCCGCGTAGCGCTCCTCCAGCTCGTCCACCACGCGCAGTGACTGCAGGTTGTGCTCGAAGCCGCCGTACTCGCGCATACATTCATTCAGGGCGTCCTGGCCGGCATGACCGAAGGGCGTGTGGCCGAGGTCGTGCGCCAGACAGATGGCCTCGCTGAGCGCCTCGTTGAGACGCAGCGCGAGCGCCACGGAGCGCGCGATCTGCGCCACCTCGATCGAGTGCGTGATGCGCGTGCGGTAGAGGTCGCCCTCGTGATTGACGAATACCTGCGTCTTGTAGACTAGGCGGCGGAATGCATTGGAGTGGATGATGCGGTCGCGGTCGCGCTGGAACTCGCTGCGCAGCTGCGGCGGCGGCTCCGGGTAGCGCCGGCCGCGCGACTCGTCATCATGCGCGGCGTAGGGCGCGAGCGCGGCGGTGGGGGACACGTCGGGCATCGCGCCGCTCACCCGCAGTACGCCTGCAGCGTCCGCTCGAGAGCGTCCTCGGAATAATCGGAGGTCATGAAGGCGTTGCCGATGCGCCGCAGCAGCACCAGGCGCAGCCGACCGGCCTGCACCTTCTTGTCGATACGCATGTGCTCGAGCACCGTGGCGGGAGCGACGCCGGCGCTGCGGGTCGGCAGGCCGCTGCGCTCTACCAGCGTATGAACCCGCACCAGCTCCTCGGGGCTGACGAGCCCGAGCTCGCGCGACATCGCCGCGGCCATCACGAGTCCCGCACCGACCGCCTCGCCGTGCAGCCACTTGCGGTAGCCGGTCGCCGACTCGACCGCATGGCCGAAAGTATGGCCGAGGTTGAGGAGCGCGCGGTCGCCGCGTTCCTCACGCTCGTCCTTGCCGACGATGCGCGCCTTGATCTCGCACGAGCGGCGCACCACGTGCGCGAGCGCCGCGGGGTCGCCCGCCAGCAGCTCCTCGAGATGCTGTTCCAGCCACTCGAAGAACTGCGCATCGCACATCAGGCCGTACTTGATCACCTCGGCGAGCCCGGCGCGCAGCTCACGCGGCGGCAGCGTGGCGAGCGTCGCGGTGTCGGCGATCACCGCGACCGGCTGGTGAAATGCGCCGATCAGGTTCTTGCCGCCAGGGTGATTGACCGCGGTCTTGCCGCCGACGGCCGAATCGACCTGGGCGAGCAGCGTGGTCGGCACCTGTACCACGGCAATCCCGCGCTGGTAGCAGGCGGCCGCAAAACCGGCCAGATCCCCCACCACGCCCCCGCCGAGCGCGATCACCGTGGCATCACGGCCGAAGCGGTTGCTGACCAGTACGTCGAGCAGCCTTGATGCGTTGGCGAGGGTCTTGTGCACCTCGCCGTCGGGCAGGATGACCTCGAGGCGGCGCTGCGTCGGGAAGGCGTCCGCGAGCGCCGGCAGGTAGAGCGGCGCCACCGTGGTATTGCTCACGATCAGGAGGTCGCGTCCCGGCACGAGCGGCCGCAGTGCGTCCGGGCGCGTGAGCAGCCCCGCGCCGATCAGGATCGGGTAGCTGCGGCTGCCGAGTTCGACCTTGAGGGTTTCCATGGGCGCGTCGATCCGATGCCACAGGCACGCATCGCGCCGGCGGCAGTATACGTGAGCTCGAGCGCGGGCGGCCGCGCGAGGGGAGACTCGCTCCTCAGCGCGTCGCCGCTCCCTTGCCGAGGAGCCTCAGGATCTC
>JASHVF010000047.1 GCA_030039615.1 Gammaproteobacteria bacterium
GTTGCATTTAAAACCTTGATATGGAAGCATTTCGCGCCCGCCAGGAAGGGCGCAGAGGGCTGGGATGCTATTAGCTGGAGTCGGATGCACGTGGCTCGGGAAGCCGGGGACGTAATAAAAATGCCATCTGGCTGCGGTACAAATGTCATACAGCTGAGCCAAAGTCAGCCCAAGGCGGGCTGAACAACAATGTTGCGGCGACGCAACGCGGCGGGCCTCTCTGAGGCGCGACCGCTTGTGTTGCCGTGTCGGCTTTCTTAAACGAAGGAATTCTGAAGATGACATCGATTCGTGCTTGTCTGATAACGGCTTCGTTGGCGGTCGCGGGCGTCGCGCAGGCGCAGACCGCCGCACCGACCACGCAGGCGGACGACAGCAGCCTCACCTGGAAAGGAATCACGCTTTACGGCATCGTCGATCTCGGTGTCCAGACCGACACCCACAGCGCGCCGTTCAGCGACTACTTCCCCGCCGGGTCAGCCTCGCTCGTCCAGAAGAACGACAGTGACTCCCCGACGGGCCTCACCCCGAGCAACCTGTCCCAGTCGCGCATCGGCATTTCCGGCAACGAGCCGATCGGCGGCGACTGGGCCGGCGTGTTCCGCTTCGAGACGTTCTTCAATCCCCAGTCGGGTGATCTCTCGGACGCGCTGAAGTCCCTGGCGGTCAACAACGGCAAGGGCTGCTCCGCGACGGCGTGCACGCAGTCCGTCGGCGTCGACAGCAGCGTCGCCGGGCAGCTGTTCGCCGGCGCCGCCTACGCCGGGTTCAGCTCCCCGACCTACGGCAGCTTCACCTTCGGCCGCAATGTCACGCTGCTCGCGGACGGCATCTCCAAGTACGACCCCATGGGCGCGGCGCAGGCCTTCTCGCTGATCGGCTTCTCCGGCACTGCCGCCGGCGGCGGCGATACCGAGGATCGTCGCCTCGACGATTCGATCAAGTACTACGCCAAGTATGACTGGCTGCACCTCGGCGCCCTCTACCAGTTCGGTGGCGCGAACGGCGCCACCAACACCGGCTACCAGTTCCAGATCGGAGCGGACTACGCCGGCTTCTCGGTCGACGGCTACTACTTCAAGAAGTACGACGCGATCTCGGTGTCGTCACTGAGCGCCGAGCAGGTGGCCGATCTTCAGACCGGCACCTGCACCGCTGCCAAGCCGGCGACTGCGTATTGCTGGCCGATCAGCAATTCGCTCTCCGCGACGGTCTCCGACAATCAGACCTACTCGCTCATGGCGTCGTATGCCATTCCGGCCTCGACCGTGAAGTTGTTCGGCGGCTATGAGCGCATCACCTTCAACAACCCGACCAACCCGCTGCCGGCCGGCGCGCTCACCATCGGCGGCTACATCCTCGCCTTCACCAACAACGCCGCCTACGACAACCAGAAGGTTCTCGAGGTGTTCTGGGCGGGACTCAAGTTCGGCATCACTCCGGACCTCGACGTAATGGCGGCCTACTACGGCTACAACCAGGACGCCTACGCCACCGGCGCCGATGCCGGCTGCGGCACGACCAAGAGCTCCGGCTGCAGCGGCTCGGAAGGTGCGGCCTCGATCGTGTTCGACTACCGCTTCTCGAAGCGTTTCGACGGCTATGCGGGCACCATGTGGTCGGGCGTGCAGAATGGTCTCGCCAACGGCTATCTGTTCACCAACAACATTGCGACCACGGTCGGCGTGCGCTTCAAATTCTGAGCCGCACGGTGCATCGTCTCGAGGGGGCCCGCGCAAGCGGGCCCTTTCTTTTTGCGGCTAGCCGAAGCGCCCGGTGATGTAATCCTCGGTGAGCCGGTGGCGCGGGTTGGTGAACACGCGGTCGGTGTCGCCGACCTCGATCAGCTCGCCGAGATGGAAGTAGGCGGTGCGCTGCGAGACTCGCGCCGCCTGCTGCATGGAATGCGTGACGATGACGATCGCGTAGGATTCGCGCAGCTCGTCGATCAGGTCCTCGATGCGCGCGGTCGCGACCGGATCGAGCGCCGAGCAGGGCTCGTCCATCAGAATCACCTCCGGCTGCACCGCGATGGTGCGCGCGATGCACAGCCGCTGCTGCTGGCCACCGGAGAGACCGGTCCCGGGACTGCCGAGGCGATCCTTGACCTCATCCCACAGCCCGGCGCGCGTCAGGCTCGAGCACACGATGTCGTCGAGGTGCGCGCGGCTGCGGGCGCGTCCGTGAATGCGGGGCCCGTAGGCGACGTTGTCGTAGATCGACTTGGGAAACGGGTTCGGCTTCTGGAACACCATGCCGACGCGGGCCCGCAGCTGCACCACGTCGCGCCGTCCGTCGTGGATGTCGCTGCCGTCGAGCATAATGCTGCCGGTGACGCGCGCGCCCGTGATCGTGTCGTTCATGCGGTTGAGACAGCGCAGGAACGTCGACTTGCCACACCCGGAAGGCCCGATCATCGCCAGCACCTGGCGCCGTCCCACGTCGATCGTCACGTTCTTGAGCGCCTGCTTGGCGCCGTAATAGACGTTGACGTCGCGACACGAGAACACCGGGTCGACTGCCGCGGCGGTCGCGGCGCCGGCGGCCGCGGCCGGCACGGCGACGTGCACGCGCCCGCTAGGCTTGAGATCG
>JASHVF010000411.1 GCA_030039615.1 Gammaproteobacteria bacterium
CCGCGCGATCGACCTCGCGCTCGAGACGCTCGCCATCCTGCCGCCCGCCATCGCGGCCATGCATTTCAACCGCGAGGCGATCAGGCTCGATCCCGCCATCGACGCCGCCGAGCAGGCCAACCGCCTCGCGGTGCGCGAAGGCATTCCGTTCCGCGAGGCCTATCGGCGCGTGGCCGCAAAGCTGCGGGACTGAGGCTCATGGTCAAGCTGCTGGGGATCTCGGGGAGCCTGCGCCGCGGCTCGTACAACTCGGCGCTGCTGCGCGCCGCGCGGCAGCTGATGCCGGAGGATTCGCTGCTCGAGGTCGCGAGCATCCGCGACATCCCGCTCTACGACGGCGACCTGGAGGCGCAGGGAATGCCCGCCTCCGTGAGCTCGCTGAAGGAGGCGCTGGTCGCAGCGCAGGGCGTGCTGCTCGTCACCCCGGAGTACAACAACAGCATCCCCGGGGTGTTCAAGAACGCCATCGACTGGCTGTCACGCCCGGCGGCTGACATCAAACGCGTGTTCGGCGGCCGGCCGTTCGCGGTGATCGGTGCCTCGCCCGGCGGCTTCGGCACGGTTCTCTCGCAGGCGGCGTGGCTGCCGGTGCTGCGCTCCCTCGGCGTGCAGTTCTTCAGCGGCGGCCGGGTGGCAGTAGCGCGCGCCGCGACGGTGTTCGATGAGGCCGGCAACCTCAAGGACTCGGCCGTTCAGGAGCAGCTCAGGAGCTTTCTCGCGGATTACGCCGCGTTCGTGCGGCGCGCCGCGCCGTGAGAGTCCCCGCGCCGCTACCGCCTCACGCGGGCGCGAACCTCTCCGGTGCCGCGCGTGCGAACGCCGGCAGCGCCTCGAGGTGCGCGCCGATCGCCCGCAGGCGCGGGTATGGCTCGAGGTCGCAGCGGTAGCGGCGGGCGTTGTACATCTGCGGCACGAGGCACACGTCGGCGAGCGTCACGGCGGTGCCGAACATGTGCGCTCCGTCGCCGCTCAGCGCCTGCACTTCCTGCTCGAGTGCCTCGAAGCCGCGCGCGATCCAGCGCGCATACCAGCCGTTCACCTCGCTTTCGTCGGCGCTCAACGGCGGCCCCCTGAGGTAGCTGAGCACGCCGCTGTTGTTGAGCGGCGCCATCTCGCAGGCGATGAGCAGCGACAGCGCGCGCACGCGCGCCCGGTCGGCGGCGGCGCGCGGCAGCAGCGCCGGCTGCGGGTGCGTCTCCTCGAGATACTCGATGATGGCGAGCGACTGGCTGAAGGCGCGCGTGCCGTCGATGAGCAGCGGCACCAGGCCCTCGGGGTTGAGCGCCAGATACTCGGGGGAGCGCTGTGCGTTGACCTCCGGGCGCAGGTCGATCGGCGCGGTCTCGTAGGCGAGGTCCTTCACGCTGAGCGCGATGCGCACGCGGTAGGAAGCGGAGCTGCGGTAGTAGTGGTAGAGCTTCAGGCGCCACCACCTGCGCGCGCCGGCGGCGCGATCGTGTTGCGCAGCACCGCGAGTCCCTCGATGCCGCCTTCGAGCCGGTCGCCGGGAAGCACGGCGCCGACGCCGGCGGGCGTGCCGGTGAAGATGAGATCGCCGGCCTCGAGCTCGTAGAGCGTCGAGAGCTCGGCGATCAGCTGCGGCACGGGCGTCAGCATCAGCGCGAGGTCCGAGTCCTGCCGCGTCTCGCCGTTCACCTCGAGCCAGATGCGGCCCCGCGACAGGTGCCCGCGGGCCGCGGGACGGATGGCCGCCACCGGCGCCGAGTGATCGAAGCCCTTGCCCGAATCCCACGGCAGGCCGCCCTGCTTGGCCGCGCTCTGCAGGTCGCGGCGTGTCAGGTCGTTGCCGGCGGCGTAGCCGAACACGTGCTCGAGAGCGGTGGCGGCGGGGATGTTGCGTCCCGCGCGCCCGATCGCCACCACCAGCTCGATCTCGTGATGCAGATTGGCCGTGCGCGGCGGATAGGGGATCGCCGCACCGCTCGCCACCAGCGCATCCGGCGGCTTCATGAAGAAGAACGGCGGCGTGGGCTGCGAGCCCATCTCGCGCACATGGTCGGCGTAGTTGCGACCGACGCAGTAGATGCGGTGGACCGGCAAGCGCCCGCCGCCCTCGATTGCGACCGCCGGCGTCGCCGGTGGCGGAAGGGCGAACTCGCTCATCGGGTAAAGATTGCCACCGCGCGAACCGCTAGACTAGTTGCATGGCCATCTGGCGCACCAGCGCGACCCCCGAGGAGCTGAACGAGCGAGGCAGCCGCACTCTGCCCGGCTACCTCGGCATCCGCATCACCGAGATCGGCCCGGATTTCCTGCGCGCCACGATGCCGGTGAACGAGCGCACCCATCAGCCCTATGGCGTGCTGCACGGTGGCGCCTCGGTGGCCCTCGCCGAGACGGCGGGGAGCCTGGCCGCGATGCTGTGCGTCGACCCCGCCTACGTGGTCCTGGGCCAGGACATCAACGCCAACCACGTGCGCAGCGTTTCGTCCGGGCTCATCACCGCCACGGCCCGTCCGTTCCATCTCGGCAGGACGAGCCACGTATGGCATATTGAGATCCGCGACGAGCAGGAGCGGCTGGTGTGCGTGTCGCGCCTCACCATGGCGGTCGTCGAGCGACGGCCGAAACCATGAGCGGACGCGCCGTCTGAGAGCGGGAGCTTCAGTCATGCCGGACAGCGCAACTCCCCCGATGGCCGCCCCGGCGCCACGCGCCGACGAGTCACTGGTCGGCTATACCCACGTCATCTACGCGCTGCACTCACTCTCGGTGCTGATCGGCCTCACGACCCTGCGCTCCGTCGCCATGAGTTTCCTGTGGGGGCTGCCCTCGATCGTCGCGGTGATCATGAACTACGCGCGCCGCTCCGCCACCCGCGGCAGCTATCTCGAGTCGCACTTCCAGTGGCAGATCCGCACCTTCTGGTACGCGGCGCTGTGGGCGTTCGTCATCGGATCACTGAAGTGGCCGCTCATCGTCAGCCTGGTCGGCATCCCGCTCTACTGGGCGGGTCGGCTGGCGCTTGCGGCCTGGATCGTCTATCGCGTGGCGCGCGGCTGGCTGGGACTCGTCGACCAGCGCGCGATGTACGGCGACGGCGGAGGCTCGAGTCATGCCTGACACCCCGACCCCGCCGCTGAGCGCCGAAGCGCCGCGGGTGGACGAGTCCCTCGTCAGCTACACCAACGTGATCTACGCGCTGCACTCGCTCTCGGTGCTGATCGGCCTCACCACCTTTCATATGGTGGTCGGCATGTTCATATGGGGCCTGCCGTCGATCGTCGCGGTGATCATGAACTACGCGCGCCGCTCCGCCACCCACGGCACCTACCTCGAATCGCACTTCAGATGGCAGATCCGCACCTTCTGGTTCGCGGTGCTGTGGAGCATGGTCATCCTCGCGGTATCGGTGCCCCTGGTGCTGATTCTGATCGGCATCCCGATCCTCATCCTGGGCTATTACGCCCTCGCTATCTGGATCATCTACCGCGTGGCACGCGGCTGGCTGGCGCTGCGCGACAAGCGCGCCATGTACGTATGAGGCGCGTCTGGCTGGCGCTCGCCGCGGTCGCGCTCGCGACGGCGGGCTGCGGCCAGAAGGGGCCGCTCTACCTGCCGGACAAGAACGCGAAAATAGTGACCAGTCCGGCGGCGAGCGCGGCGCCGCAGGCGGCGACGCCCGCGGCAACGCCGAAGCCCAAAACGAACGGTCAGGACCAGGACTCGCAGCCGCCGCAACCGCAGCAGCCGCAGCAGCCGCAGTAAGCGGCCGGCGCGATTGGCTCCTCAGACGCGGGTCAGGCCCCGCAGCGCCCGTGCCCGCTCGCTCTCCGGGAACACGGTGGTGTCGAGAGCGCGCGCGGGAATGCCGAGGTGCTCCTCGAGGACGCCCTTCAGCACGCAGCGCAGATCGAGCGTCGGCATGAGGTCGCGCCCCTGGTAGAGGGAGCGCGGCGACAGGCCCGGCCAGTCGGTGATCACGCGCCCGCCCGCCACCGCCCCGCCGACCAGCAACGCCATGGTCGCCGTGCCGTGATCGGTGCCGCGCGTGCCGTTGATGGCGGCGGTGCGCCCGAACTCCGTCACCAGCAGCACCGCCGTGTCCTTCCAGGCGGGGCCGAGCTGTTCCTTGAGCAGCGCGAGTCCCTTGTCGAGCGCCGCGAGCCGCCCGGCGAGCTGGCCCTCCGCGCCGCCTTCGTTGGCGTGCGTGTCCCAGCCGGTGGTATCGAAGACGGCGACCTGCGCGCCGTCCTCCGCGCGCAGAAAGCCCGCGGCCGCGCGCACGATCTCCGCATACTGTGGCGGCGCCTGCGCGGGCTGCGCTGCTCCGCCCTGGGCCGGCGTAAGCGCTGCGCTCATGCTTTCGCCGGATGCGCTGTTGGCTGCGCCCGCCATGCCCGCCCCGGCGGCTGTGGCGTTCGCGGCAACCATGGAGTCCGCCATCAGCGCGTCCGCCAGCCGCATCGAGAGCAGCGGATCGCGCGCGTACAGATCGGTGATGCGCGCGAGCGTGTCATCATCGAGGCCGGCGAGCCTGGACGGTGACCAGGAGGCCACTTCGGCCGCACCGCGCATCACCAGCGGCACGTTCTGGCCGAGTGCCACACCCGCCTCGCGGCGCCGTTGCCCCGGCAGCTGCGCGAGCGCGCGGTT
>JASHVF010000412.1 GCA_030039615.1 Gammaproteobacteria bacterium
CGAGCGCCGGGTGGCGTGCGAGGCCTAGGTAATCGTTGCTGCTGAAGTCGACCAGCGTCGCTCCGCCGGCGGTGAGCAGCACGCGGCCGCCCGCTTGCGGGAAGCCCTCGACCGTGGTGCGCTGGCGCCGCAGCTGCACGGATTCGAGGCGCGTGAGCTCGCCCTCAGGCGCGTGCGCGACTCGCTTCATGGCCGGCGCTCGAGTTTGCCGCGGTGCCGGCGGCATCCGCCGCCGCGGCCGGCTCGGCCGCTCCCTCGGCGCTCACCTTGAGCCGCGCGAACAGTCGCAGGTCGCGCTCTACGTCGGGGTTGCCGGTGGTGAGGAGCCGCTCGCCGTAGAAGATCGAGTTCGCGCCGGCGAGCAGGCACAGCGCCTGCAGCTCGTCCGGCATCGCCTCGCGGCCGGCGGAGAGCCGCACGTGGGCGCGCGGCAGCAGCACGCGCGCCACCGCGATGGCGCGCACGAAATCGAACACATCGACCTCGGGCGCATCCGCGAGCGGCGTGCCCGGCACCCTGACCAGGCGGTTGATCGGCACGCTCTCAGGGTGCTGCGGCAGGTTGGCGAGCGTACGCAAGAGCTCAGCCCGGTCGGTCACCGACTCGCCCATGCCGACGATGCCGCCGCAGCACACGCGGATGCCCGCGTCGCGCACCGCCGCCAGGGTGTCGAGCCGCTCCTGGTAGGTGCGCGTCGTGATGATCTCGCCGTAGAACTGCTCCGACGTGTCGAGGTTGTGGTTGTAGTAGTCGAGGCCCGCCTCCTTCAGCTCGGCCGCCTGCGCGACCGAGAGCATGCCGAGCGTGGCGCAGGTCTCGAGACCCAGGGCGCGCACCTCGCGGATCATCGCGGCGACCACCTTGAGGTCGCGGGCCTTGGGCGAGCGCCACCCCGCGCCCATGCAGAAGCGGGTCGCCCCGGCCGCGCGCGCCCGCTCGGCGTGCGTGCGCACCGCCGCCACCTCGAGCAGCGCCGTGCGCGCGAGGCCGGTCTCGTAGTGGACGCTCTGCGGGCAGTAGGCGCAGTCCTCGGGGCACGCGCCGGTCTTGATGGACAAGAGCGTCGAGAGCTGCACCGCGTTCGGATCGTGCCAGGCGCGGTGCACGCGCTGCGCACGAAACATGAGGTCCGCGAACGGCAGCGCGAACAGCGCCTCGACCTCGGGCAGCGTCCAGTCGTGGCGGATCGGCTCGGTGCCGGGCAGGCTCATGCGCTGCGACGATGCCCGAGGGTGCCGTTCCGTGTCAACGAAATGCGCGCCGCAAAGTCGACAATCGCTAGTGCCGCAGCAGCTGCAGGGCGAAGGCGAGCGCCACGCCGAGCGCGCCCAGCACCGCGACCAGCACGGCGGCGGCGGCGCAGTCCTTCACCAGGCGGATGCGCGCGTGCAGCCCGGGGTGCAGGTGATCGGCGAGCTGCTCGATCGCGGTGTTGAGCAGCTCCGCCGCGATCACCCCGGCGCTGGCGAGCGCCGCCAGCGCCCACCAGGCGGGCGCGGGCCGCAGCACGATGAGCGCGAGCAGCACGGCGGCGAACGCCAGCGCCTGCATCTGCACGCTGCGCTCGCTGCGCAGCGCGTGGATGAGGCCGCGCAGCGCAAAGCCGAGGCGTACCGGGAATGGCTGGTTCTTGAAGGGCACGCGCGCGCCTTTCAGCTCTTGTAGACGTACTGCAGCAGGATGCCGACGAACACGACGAGGCCCACATACTGGTTGTTGAGGAAGGCGCGCAGGCAGGCGGCGGGGTCGCGCCGGCGGATGAGCCACTGCTGCCACACGAACAGCACGCCGGCGGCCACCACCCCGCCGCGGTACCAGCGGCCGAAGTGCATGTCATGGCCGGCGAGGTACAGCGCGTAGAGCATCATCGCCTGCATGACGCCGATCAGGAGCTTGTCCATGTCGGCGAACAGGATGGCGCTCGACTTCACGCCGATCTTCAGGTCGTCGTCGCGGTCGATCATGGCGTAGATGGTGTCGTACATGGATGCCCAGATGACCGCGGCGAAGTACAGCACCCAGGCGACCCGCGGCAGCGCACCCGTCTGCGCCGCGAACGCCATCAGCACGCTCCAGCCGCCGAAGCAGATGCCGAGGTAGAGCTGCGGGATGGGAAAGAAGCGCTTCACGAACGGGTAGGAGACGGTGAGCAGCGCGCCGACCACGGCCAGCTTCAGCGTGTACTCATCGAGCCGCGTCACGAGATAAAGCGCCGCCGCGCCGAGCAGCGCGAACAGCACCAGCGCCTCGCTCGGGGCCACCAGGCGCGCGGCGAGCGGCCGGTCGCGCGTGCGGCGCACGTAGGGATCGATGTCGCGGTCGGCGAAGTCGTTGATGACGCAGCCGGCGGCGCGCATGACGACGACGCCGAGCACGAACACGATCAGCACCCTGGGGTTGGGCTTGCCCGCGCCCGCGACCCACAGCGCCCAGAGCGCCGGCCAGAGCAGCAGCCAGGTGCCCACGGGGCGATCGAGCCGCATGAGCCGCCCGTACTCGGTGAGGCGCCGCCCCAGGCGCCAGGAGAACGGCGCCTCGGCAAAGCGCGGCTTCTCGGCGGCGGGCGCCGCGGGGGTCGCGGGCAGCTCGGGTGCGGCGGCTGACATGTGGGCCGGTATGTTAGCCGACCCGCCCGTAGCGCTCGCCGGAGCCGATCCAGCGCGCGGTGAGGGCGGCGAGCCGCTCGGGCTGCGACTCGAGCAACTCCGCCGCCGCCTGCACCCGCGGCAGCAGGTCGGCATCGCGCATCAGATCCGCGACGCGCAGCTGCGCGAGCCCGGTCTGGCGCGTACCGAGCAGCTCCCCCGGGCCGCGCAGCTCGAGGTCGCGCCGCGCGATCTCGAAGCCGTCGTTGGTGGCGCGGATCGCCGCGAGGCGCGCGCGCGCCGGCTCCGAGAGCGGCGCACGGTAGAGAAGCACGCAGCTGCTCGCCTCCGCCCCGCGGCCCACGCGGCCGCGCAGCTGGTGCAGCTGGGCCAAACCCAGGCGCTCGGCGTTCTCGATGATCATGAGTGTGGCATTCGGCACGTCGACGCCGACCTCGATGACCGTGGTGGCGACCAGCAGCTGGATCCTGCCCGCCTTGAAGGCGAGCATCGCCTGGTCCTTCGGTCCGGGCGGCATGCGCCCGTGCACCAGCCCGACGCGCACCCCGGGAAGCGCCGCGGCGAGCGCCGCCGCCGTCTCCTCCGCGGCCTGCGCGCGCAGCTCGTCGGACTCATCGATCAGCGGGCATACCCAGTACGCCTGCCGCCCGGAGCGGCAGGCGCCGACGATCCGCGCCACGACCTCGGCGCGCCGCTCCTCGGGCAGCACCACCGTCTGCACCGGCGTGCGCCCCGGCGGGAGCTCGTCGATCACCGAGATGTCGAGATCGGCGTAGGCGGTCATGGCGAGCGTGCGCGGGATCGGCGTCGCCGTCATGATCAGCTGGTGCGGCAGGCGCCCGGCGCCCTGGCCCTTCTCCGAGAGCTTGAGCCGCTGCTGCACGCCGAAGCGGTGCTGCTCGTCGACGATCACGAGCGCGAGCTCCGGGAACTCGATGCCCTCCTGGAAGAGCGCATGCGTGCCGACGACGATGCGGATCTCGCCCGAGGCGAGGCCGGCGAGCGCGCTGCGGCGCGTGCGTGCCGGCTGCCCGCCGGCGAGCAGCGCCACCGGGATGCCGAGCGGCCGGAACCATTCCTGGAAGTTGCGGCCGTGCTGCTCGGCCAGCAGCTCGGTCGGCGCCATGAGCGCCGCCTGCTTGCCCGCCCCGGCGGCGCGCGCCGCC
>JASHVF010000413.1 GCA_030039615.1 Gammaproteobacteria bacterium
ACCATGGTGCGCAGCGCCGCGGGAATCGACACGCGCGGGTTCTGCGCCTCGCCCGAGGTCACGGCGATCACCTCGATGCCGTTGAAGGAGAAGATGCCGACGATGACCGCCAGCCACACTCCGGTCAGGCCCTTGGGCAGGAAGCCGCCCGGCAGACCGGTGAGATTGTGGAAGCCGATGGCGGGGCGACCCAAGCCGAAGATGCCGGCGGCGCCGAGGACGATGAACAGCACGATCGCCGTCACCTTGATGAGCGCGAACCAGGATTCGACCGTGCCGAAATTGCTCACCGAGCGTGAGTTGAAATAGAGCAGTACGATGCAGAAGCCGAGCGCCCACAGCCACACCGGCACGTCCGGGTACCAGAATCCCATGTACAGGCCCGCCGCCACCGCCTCGCCGCCGATCGCGATCACCTGCGCGATCCAGTAGGTATAGCGCACCACGAACCCCGCCCAGGGATTGAGGTAGGTCTCGGCGTAGGTACCGAAGGAGCCGGCGGTAGGATGCACGACCGCCATCTCCGAGAGACTGAAGACCATGACCAGCGCCACGAACCCGGAGAGCACGTAGCTCAGGATCACGGCGGGCCCCGCATAGCCGATGGCGAGCCCGCTGCCCATGAAGAGCCCGGTGCCGATCGCCCCGCCGAGCCCGATCATGACGATCTGGGTCTTGCCGAGGCCGCGCCGCAGCCCGCTCTCACGCTCGCTGATCGAGACGACGCTCATGTCGCGGGTCAATATAGCGAGCGCGCCCGAGAGCGGCCACGCTCGCGCCGAGCGCGGCGCCGGAGGCGGCCGCAGGCTTGGGGCTTCGGCTTCAGAACTTGCGCGTCAGGCTCAGCCCGATGGTGCGCGGCTGCACGGTGAGCAGCGCGTGCGGATCCTGGGTCGAGTTGATGGCCGAGACCTGGGCGCGCTCATTGGTCAGGTTGTGGGCGAAGGCCATGACCGTCCATGGGCCCTGGATGAAGCCCGCCCGCAGGCCCCACAGCGCGTAGGAGGACAGCGGCACGTTGAAGGAGTTGGAGCTGAAGTACGAGTCCTCCGAGCCGCGATAGGTCACATCCGTCGCGACGTCCCCCTGCCAGTCCCTGGCGATCGGCCAGGTGTAGTCGATGTTGAAGCTGGCCTGGAAGTCCGGCACGTTCGGGATCTTGTCGCCCGTCAACCCCAGCGTCGGGTTGAGCGCGTACTGCTGGGCGCTCGCGCCCTGGGTGAGGTAAGCGTCCTGCCACGAGCCGGCGAAGCTCATGGTGAGGTACTCGATCGGACGCGCGTCGAACTCAAACTCCACGCCCTTGACCTGCGCGGTGCCGGCGTTGCCCTGGTAGACGAAGGCGCCGTCGGCGGTGGTGAGCTGCACCTGGATGTTGTCCCAGTGGATCAGATAGGTGTCGAGCTGATAGTCGAACAGGCCGCCGGCCAGCCGCCCCTTGATGCCGATCTCGTAGTTGGTCAGGTAGTCGGGCGCGAACGAGGCGGGAATCGGCTCGAAGGGCTCGCTGACCGGGTTCAGGCCGCCGCTTCTGAAGCCGGTCGACACGGTGCCGTAGGCGAGCAGCTGCTCGCTCACCTTGTAGCTGAGGTTGGCCTTCCAGGTGGTCTTGTTGTAGGTCTCCTGCGGGTCGTAGACCGGCACCAGGTTGGTATCGGTCGCCGGGAAGCCGCCGAAGGGGTGGGTCTGCACCTGCACGCCGTTCAGCGTCTCGGTGAAGTAGCGCACCCCCGCGACCGCCGTCCAGTTGTCGGTGATCTTCCAGGTCGCCTCACCGAAGCCGGCCACCTGCGTGTCGTCACGATGATCGGTGCGCCCGAAGAAGGTATCGCCGACGCCGGGATAGGTGAGCGCGTCCTGGGCGTTGGAGGTGCTGAACGGCCCGGTGGGCAGCCCCAGCGCGTTGGTCGTGATCACGTCGACCACGAGATCCTGAATGGAGTGGTCACGGAAGACGCCGACCACGAAGTTCACCGGCGAGTCGAACGTGCTGGCGAAGCGGACCTCGCCGTTGTTGTCGCGACGGTCGCGCGGCTCGAAGGTCTCGGCCGGCACCGGCACGTCGAACGACACCAGGATCGGAGTGGAGTCGAAGTTGAAGCTGGTACGCCGGTCGAACTGATTGTCGGTTACCGTGAACACCCCGGCCGCGGTGGTCCAGTTGGCGGTGGCACCGAACACCTTGAGGTTGTCGGTCCACGGGCTCTGCGTCACGTCGGTGTTGCACAGGTCGCAGCCCTCGATCGGCGGGATCGGGCCGCCGTTGAAGGCGGTGATGCCCGGCGGCGTCCAGCGCGAGGAGCCGCCGGAGCTCTCGGTCTGCGCGGTGTAGTCGAAATCGACGTTCAGGTTCTCGAGCGGCTGCCAGCGCAGGATCGCGCGCGCGCCGCCGACGTCGTCGTCGTTGACCCCCTGCAGGAGACCGAGCGGCGTGTTGCTCACCGCCGGACCACCCGGGACGATGGCGGTGGTGACACCGACGCCGACACGGATCTGGTTGATGTAGCCGGCGTCGTACTCCTTCCACGCCACCAGGCGCAGCGCCAGCACGTTATCGACGATCGGCAGGTTGAGCATGCCGTTGGCGTTGTAGTTGTTGCTGGGCGTGTGCTGGGTGTCGGAATACTCGCCGTCGACGTAGCCGTCGACCTTGTCCATCTCCGGCTCCTTGGGGATGAAGCGGATCGTGCCGCTCATGGAGCTCGCACCATAGAGAGTGCCCTGCGGGCCGCGCAGCACCTCGACGCGGTCCATGTCGTAGAGGCGGATGTCCGGCTGCATGCCGCCGCCGTCGTCGCCGTTGCCCTGGGTGATCACCGCCTCGCCGTAGTAGACGCCGGTGGTCGAATCGCCGGTCGAATTGATGCCGCGGATGACGTACTTCTTGTCGCCCGGACCGAGGTCCTGGATGGAGAGGCCGGGCACCTCGCCGGCGATGCTCATGATCCCCGATGCCATGTCGCGCTGCAGGGCATCGCCCGAGATGGCCTGAATCGAGGCCGGCACGTCCATGACGTTCTCGGTGCTCAGCTTGGTGGCGGTAACCTCCACCGTCTGCAGCGCATCGGTGGAGTCCGCGGCAGCCGGCGGCGCCGCCCCCGCCGCGCACACGAGCGCCGCGCCGCACGCCACGATGACCCGGTAACCATTGTTTACTGGTGTTGACACGATGTGACCCCTGGCTCGGTTTGTAATTACGGCAGCGCACGCACCGCGCGGGCACGTGCGCCGCGCTCCACTCAGTCGTAGTAGTTGATGCTCGGATTGTCCCCGGGACAGATCACCCCGACCACGTCGATCCCGTCGGCCGACGTGGCCTCGAGCGAATGCAGCTGCTTGCGCGGCAGGAAGATCACATCGCCCGCCGCCACCTCAGCCTTGCGATCCTCGGTCCACATGCAACCCTCGCCGCTCAGCACGATGATCGCCTCCTCATACAGGTGTCGGTGCGGCGCCGCCTTCGAGAGCGGCACGTGGCCGATGAACTGCGTGATGACGCCCGAGCCGACCCGCTTGTCGACCAGCACCTGGAAATAGCGCGTGCCCATCGCGGTGCGCTGCTCGACGTCGACCGACACGACGCGCTGCGGGAAGCGCGCGTCGAAGTTTGCGGGCATGACTTGCGGCCATTCGAGCTCGCCGAGCGGACAGGCGAGCGCGAACACCTCGAGCGGCTCGGCGCCCGCGGCCGTGAATCGCATCACCTCGCCGGGCCGCACGTAGACTCCGTCGGTCGCGGCGATGGCAAAGGAGCGGCCGGAGATCGCGACGCTGCCGCGGCCGGCCACGACGAAGAGAATCACGTCGCGGCTGCCGAAGGAGACGAGCGGCGACTCCCCCGCCTCGATCAGCAGCGACACCTGTGTCTGATAGAGCGCGCCGAGTGCGCCGGTCACGAGGTAGCTGTATTGCAGCCCGCCGCGGCGCGACTTCACGGCGAGCGAGGGCCTGATGATGTAGCAGCCGCCGTTCAGCGTGAGGCGCGCCCCGTCCCGCTCGGTGATGAGTGGAATGCCGCGGTTGGCGGGACTTGAGGGGTCATCGAGCGGCGAGCCTCCCGGAAGATTATTGTGGGAGCCGTCGCAGAAGGGCCCGGCACCTGTATGTTTGCAGCCACACAGGAGCACCTCGGCGTCGCTCCCGGCGACGAACTCGAGCGGCTCGAACGCGGTGCCTCGATGGGATCCGTCGCAGAACGGCTGCTTGGCCGAGCGCCCGCACCGGCACCAGAAATACTTCCGTCCGGGCGTGAGATTGACGAGACAGGGTTTCGGCCGCGCAACAACCGCTTCCAGCATGGCGCCGATACTTCCTCAACGATCGAAGGCTTGTACAGCGTGTTTAGGCTGAGCGGCCTAATGTGCGCCGCGTGGCGCCCCAGCACGGGGCGTCATACCGCGGCGCGGATGCCCGGCGCGACCGTCTGGGAGGCGAGGCGCTCGATGGTGCGGTAGGACTGCTGGGTGATCTGGCGGGGATCGGCACACAGGTAAGGCCGCAGAACCTCGAGGATCTCGTAGTAGCCCTCGAGAATGGTCGTGGCCGTGACCTCGCGGCCGTGGTACTCGGTGTAGTTCAGCCAGTTCTCCGACACGATCCAGGTGACGTCGACGATCGAGCGCAGACGGCGCGCGTCCGGCGGCAGGCGCATCAGGCCGTGGCTCGCGAGCGCCTGCATGAACCTCTCGACCTCGCACAGGCGGCGTTCGCGATTGCGCGCGAAGCGCCGGCGCAGATGCGGGTCGTGGCGCAGCAGGTCGGGCAGCTCACGGTAGAAGAAGCGGTACTTGAGGATGAGCTTGAGCTGCCGCACGAACATCGCCGCCATGTGCTCGAGCGTCGGCACCAGGTGGTCGCGGTACCAGCCAGCATCCATCTCGTCGACCGCCTGCTGGAAGAGCGCGAACACGAGGTCGCGCTTGTTGTGAAAGTGGTATTGCAGATTGCCTTTGCTGATGCCGCAGTGCTCGGCGACGCGGCTCGCGGACACGGCCGCCGTGCCGTACTCGTTGAAGAGCTCGAGCGCCGCCTGCAGGATCCGCGCCTGTGTGTTTCGCGTGCCCATGGCTTCGGCTAGGCGGATGCCGCCTGCTGCACCTCCGGCGCGGCGGGCGGCGCGGCGAGCCCCGCAAGCTCGCGCGCCAGCGCCTTGCCATCCTCGTCGGCGAGCGCCGCCTGCTGCAGCCGCGACAGCAGCAGCGCCCCATCCGCGCGGCTCGCCAGGCGCGGCAGCTCCGCGGTCAGCGCGCAGAAGCTGCGCCAGCCGCGCTCGTGGGTCTCGCCGTAGCCCTTCACGAGGCGCTGCGCGCGCGCGAGCTCCACCGCGAGCGCGTAATGAGCGCGCGCGAGCTGCGCGAGGCGCGAGAGCCACTCCTCGATGCGCGCGTTCTCGATCTGATAGCGCCGGCTGCCGCGGCGCCAGCGGCGCAGGCCCGCCACCGCGTGGAGCAGCAGGAAGCCGCTCACCGTGCTGGTGCGGATCTGCCGCCCGCGGGTGAGGGGCTCGAGCCAGCGCCGCGCGCGCGGCGAGCGCTCGACCCACGACCCGAGCCGCGCCGGCAGCGTTCCGGCGATCTCCGCCACGCGCGGCCGCATGAACTCGGTGATGCCGTAGAGCTGTCCGGGAGGCGTGCCGGTCTCGGTGCGCACGCGCTCGAAACGGCTGGCGCGTGTCTTGAGATCGGCGACGCGGATGGTGTCCTCGAAGGTCATCCAGAGCGCGAGCGAGCGCGCCGTGGCCTCGGTCAGCGCGCCGGCCGTGTCCGCGGGAGCATGCTCCTCGAGCGCCGCGATGCGCTCGAGGCGCGCGAGATAGAGCTCGGCGTAGGCAGGATCCTGGTAATCGAGCGTGCGGCGCACGCCGGTCAGCACCAGAGGCTGGAGCGCCGCGGGGAAGGCGCGCACCCGCTCGAGCAACGGCTGCAGCTGCGCGCTGCGCGCCTGCTGCGGCACTGTCTGCGGCAGCCGCGGTCCCTCGGCGGCCGGCGGCGGCGCCCCGCCCCGCTCGGCCTGGGCGCGCGCATCCGCGAACGCCCTGAGATTGGTCTCGACGGCGAGCCCGCCGGCGCGAATCGCCTCCTCGAAGGCCTCGACCGCGAAGGGCAGGACCCCGGCACCGCTGATGGCGCCGAGCAGCACCGCGCTGATCAGGCTGTTATGACGCTGCGCCGTCGCCTCCATGTCGAAGAGGATCGAGCGCTTGCCGTGCGCGCGCACCAGCTCGAGCAGCGCCTGCGAGTCGACCGCGCCGCGCCCGAGCGCGCTCTTCTCGGCGATCGCGTAAGAGCGGTGGGTCGAGGCGATGAGCGTGGTGCGCGCCGCGCTCACCAGGCCGCGCTGGATGGCGCGGCCGGCCTCGGCGAGCTCGGCGGCCACCACGCAGTCCACATCGCCCGCCACCGGCATCAGCGCCATGACCGGCTCGTGACCGCGCCGCGCCGCCTCGCTGCGTGCAAAGAGCTCGAGGTAGTAGATGGTCGCACCGGTGCGCTGCGCCACGCCGGGGACGGAGGTCGCCTGCACGATGTAGCCGTTGCTTTCTGCGATCGCGATCAGCCAGTCCGTGAGCACGCCGCCGCCCTGGCCGCCGAGCGCGGCGATCGTGAGCTTGAAGGTGCGCTCGCTCATCTCCCCGGCGCCTAGAGCGCGTAGCGCAGCCGGCGCCGCTCGCCGCGCCGCTGCAGCCAGCCGATGATCGTGCGGCGCACGCGCCCCAGCCAGCGATCCCAGCCGCTCGGATTGTGAATCAGCTCGAGGCGGTAGAAGGAGGGACAGAGCGTCGCCGCGTCCGCCACCTCGCCGCACACGCCGCAGCCCACGCAGCTCTGATCGACGTGCGCGACCGGATCGGTGCGCAGCGGATCGGGATTCTCCTTCACCGTGAGCGAGGGGCAGCCGGAGAGGCGAATGCAGGAGTGGTCCCCGGTGCAGGTATCGGCGTCGACGCCGAAGCGCTCGCGCACCACGCGCTCGCCCGCGGCGATCGCCTTCTGCGTCAGCGGGCGCACGCGTCGCTGGCGGTTCAGCTGGCACTCGCCTTCCGCCACGATGACCTTCGGTCCCCGAAAGTCCGTGGTGAGCGCCTCGCGCAGCACCTTGAGCGTGCCGCGCATGTCGTAGGTGTGCGCGCGCCTCACCCATTTGACGCCCACACCCCTGACCGCGGCGACGATCGAGTTGTTGCCCTGGCGATGCGCATTCACGGCGCGCGAGGAGGGAATGTCCTGGCCGCCGGTCGCGGCCGAATAGCCGTTGTCGATGATGATGGTCAGGTCGTCGTGCTGGTTGAACACGGC
>JASHVF010000414.1 GCA_030039615.1 Gammaproteobacteria bacterium
CGGCGCCTGCGCCGCCGGTCAGGGCGGCGAAGGCTCCGGCCAGGGCCGCGGCCGGCGACGACTGGACGGAGTTCTGATTTCGCGCAACGCCGTTAAATAGCCTGGCGGCGCGAGCCGATAGCCCGGGTCAGCAGAGGCAAGCGCACGGAGGCGCTTTGCAATGCGGATCCCGACCAGACTCGTCGTGTTCTCGTGCGCGCTCGGCGCGCTTGGCGTGCTGCTCACGCTCTCGCTGCTGGCGCAGATCCGCAGCGTTTCCGCCGGCTACGAGGCGCTGCTCGCCGGAGAGGTGCGCGAGGTCCAGGCGGCGCGTGTCGTGCAGGTCAACTTCAGGAAGCAGCTGCAGGAGTGGCAGGACATTCTGCTGCGCGGGCATACGCCGGACGATCTCAGGAAATACACGCGGCAGTTCTACGACGAGGAGTCGCAGGTGCGCGGCGCCGCCGCAGCCCTCGCCACCCACGTAGCCGATGCCGAGTGCCGCGAGCTGCTCGACCAGTTCCTCGCCGCCCATAAGACACTCGCCGACAGATACCGGGCCGCCTACCAGGCCTATGTCGGCGGCGGCTTCGACTTCAGGGCCGCCGACCGCATGGTACGCGGCCAGGATCGCGCGCCCCTCGACCTGCTGGAGCGGGTGGTCGCGCGCCTCGACGACGACGTCGCGGCCTCGGCGGCCGCGCAGCAGCGCGCGCTCGGGCGGATCCTGAGCCTTGCGCTCACCTCGAGCGGCGCACTGCTCGCCGGCCTCGGTCTGGCCGGCTTTGTCGCCGCGCGATCCAGAGCCTGCTGAGGCGCTTCAGGCCTCGCCGTGCACCTGCATCGGCACCCGGTGCGTCGCCAGCGCCTCGATCGGCATGGGGCGCCCGAGGAAGTAACCCTGCGCCATGTCGCACTGCAGGGACTGCAGTAGCGCCAGCTGCTCGGCCGTCTCGACTCCCTCGGCGATCACCCGTACGTTGATGTTGCGCGCCAGCAGGATCATGGCGTGCGCGACCGCGACCAGCGCCGGTCCCTGCGCGCTGCGCATGCTGGAGGCCATGAACGACCGATCGAGCTTGAAGATGTCGATCGGAAACTCGTGCAGGCTCGCGAGCGAGGAATAGCCGGTGCCGAAGTCGTCCACCGACAGCCCGACGCCGAGCGCCTTGATGGCATCGAGAGTCTGCCGCGCCACCGCGAAGTCCGTGACCAGCTCGCTCTCGGTGATCTCGATGTGCAGGTGCTCGGGTTCGAGCTGGCTGTCGCGCAGCATCGCGGCCAGCTTGAGCGGCAGCGCCGGGTCGCCGAGCTGCCGGCGCGAGACGTTCACGCTCACGAACTCGGGCGCCGCCGCGCCCATCTGGCGCCGCAGGCGCACGAAGTCGCGACAGGCCTTGAGCGTGACCCATTCGCCGAGCGGGCCGATGAGGCCGCTCTCGACCGCGATGGGCAGGAATTCGCCCGGCTGGATCACGCCCTTGGCGGGGTGCGGCCAGCGCACCAGCGCCTCGATGCCGACCACGGCGCCGCTTTGCAGGTTGACGATCGGCTGATAGACGAGTGCCAGCTGCCCGGCGTCGATGGCGGCACGCAGCTCGCGCTCGGTGTCGACGCGCAGCCGCACGCGCTGCGTCAGCGTCGAGTCGAACAGCGCGTAGCGGCCACGGCCGGCGGACTTGGCGGCGTACATCGCGGCGTCGGCGTCGCGCAGCAGATCGCTGGCGTTGCGATAGCCGCCGTCGCTGTGGACGATGCCGATGCTGGCGGAAATCGTCACGCGGGTGCCCTGCACCCAGTACTCGCAGGAGAGCGCCGTGAGCAGCCGCTCGGCCGCGGTCAGTGCTTCCTCGGGGCGCAACAACTGCTCGAGCACCACCACGAACTCATCGCCCCCGAAACGTGCCACGGCGTTGCCGGGCGTCGCCGGCAGCACCGCGTCCGTCGCGCGGCTCGCGACGCGCACGCGCTCGCCGACCTGGAGCAGCAGCAGGTCGCCGGCCTCGTGGCCATAGGCGTGGTTCACCAGCTTGAAGCCGTCGAGGTCGAGGAACAGCACGGCGAAACCGCTGCGCGGCTGCGCCGCCGCCCGGGCGATGGTCCGCTCGAGCCGCAAGAGCAGCGCCTCGCGGCTCAGCATGCCGGTGAGCCGGTCGCGCGCGGGCGCCTCCTCGGGCTGGCCGCCGGTCAGCTCTACATCGAGCGCTCTCAGTATCTGGGTATCGCTTTGCGCCATTCAGTTCACCAATCCATCGATGACGGCGGCCTCTGCCGCACATTGGGTTCCGAGCTCCGCCAGCTCCGCGGCGGTCAGGTGGAAGAGCGCGAGCGGCAGCTGCGAGTCCTGCGGCCGCCGATCGGCGCCGAATGCATCGCCTCCGTGCCTGGCGCACTGCTCGGCGACCGCCAGCAGTGCCGCGCCCGCCGATGCCGGGAACTCCCCCACGTGATGGTGGTCGCGCACCGCATCGATGAACTGGGCGGGCAGCTGCCAGTGTGCCAGCAGCGCCGCGCTCAGCAGCGCGTGCTCGGTGAGGTCGTCGGTCTGGACGGGCCGGGTGCCCTCGCGCCGCAGTGTGCGGTCGCGCTCCATCTGCAGCTCTACCAGCCAGCCGAGGTCGTGCAGCAGGCCGAGCACGAATGCGCTCTCCGGATCCCAGCCGGCGAGCTCGGCGCGCGCCGCGAGTGCCCGGGCCGCTACCGCGGTCATGAGGCTGTGGCGGCGCAACAGCTTGAATTGTCCGTCGACCACGCCGCCGCCGCTGTCGAAGCTTGCGGCTACGGCGATACCCGCGACCGCCATGGCACCGAGCACGGTGAGCGCGCGATCGATCGAGCCGATCGAGCGCGAGCCATAGAAGGCGGAGTTGGCGACCTTCAGCACGCGCGCAGCCAGCGCGGGGTCGACGCGCAGCAACTCGCGCAGGTGCCGGTACTGGATGTCGACGTCCCGTTCCGCCAGCACCGCGAGCAGCCGCGGATCGAGCACCGGCAGCGCCGTGAGGCGCGCGATGCGCTGGCGCGCCGACTCGAGCGCGACGTCCTCGGGCTGGGTAATGACGGATGCCATGGACGGCTTGTTGCAAGCCGCGTTCCAAAGGCGGCCCTGGAGCGTCCAGACAGATGCAACCGACGGACACAGAAGGACTTTATGCCCATGCATACCCCGGCGTGCCCCGCACGGCTCCGCCGCGGCCGTCCCATAAATGGGACAGGGAGTCCCGCGCGTAGGAGAATGCCTTGGCGGTTCCAGCAGTCAGGTGCGGCAGTGCGCGCAAAGCGTGGGCGGCGCAGAACCCGGCGAGCCTCGCGCGCGGCACGACCCCGTGCCGCCGGCGGCAAGCGCGCGCCCGCCGCAGCCGC
>JASHVF010000415.1 GCA_030039615.1 Gammaproteobacteria bacterium
GCGCCGCGCCCGCCGGTGCGCTCGCCGGCGCACCCGGCGTGCGTACCGGGAACAGCACCAGCGGTCCTGCGAGCAGCGCCACGGTTTCGGGGTGCTGCCGGTCGAGCGCCTCGAGGCGCAGCCGCCGCGGCAGCTCGAGCTCGATGCGGTCGCCGTCGCGCCACGCGCGCCGCAGCTGCGCAAAGGTGCCGGGCTCGGCGGCCCCCGGCCAGCGCGCGCCATTCACCTCGAGGCGCGCGCCCTGCGCCCACGCCGGGATGCGCAAATGCAGCGTGAGCTCCCGCGGCTCCGTGAGCGCGAGCTGCATCGACACCTGATCCGCGAAGGGGTAGTCGCCGCGCTGCGTGAGCGTGCAGTGCGCGCCCTGCTGCCGCCAGCGCACGCTCGAGGGCAGGTACAGGTTGACGTACACGCCGCCGGGCTCGCGCAGGTAGGCGTTGATGCCGTAGTCGGCGGCCACCTGCGGCAGCGTGCCCGAGCAGCAGGGAAAGCGGTGGTTCGAGTAGACCTTGCGGCCGGCGTTGTTGTAGTCGGCGTAGTAGAACGCCCGCCCGTCGGCGTGCATCGGCCGCGCGCCGAGCACGGTGTTGAACATGACGCGCTCCATGCTGTCGCCGTAGCGCGCAGCGCGCGTCACGCGCAGCAGGTAGCGCGTCAGCTTGAAGTGTGCATACGCGCCGCACGGTGTCTCGAAGCTGTTGTGAGTCGCCGCGAGGCTCGCGTAGAGCGCCGCGCCGTCGGCGGCGGTCAGCTTCTCGTCCGGTCCCCAGCCGCCGGTCGGGAAGCTCTGCGCGCTGAGCATCTCGAAGGCATTGCGCGCGGCCTCGAGGTGCTGCTCGCTGCCGAGCGTCAGGTAGGCCTGCATGGCCGAGGAGAGCGAGTTCACGTAGCTGTAAGCGTGCTTGCCCGCGAGCACGTTCTCCCCGCGCGACAGCGGATCGAACCAGGTGGCGTCATCGAGGAAGCGCACCGCCAGGTCGCGGTAGCGGCTTCCGGCGCCGCGGCGGTAGGCGATGAAGAGATTCTCGGGATTGGTGTACGACTCATCCCACCGATAGGACTGGTCCTTGCCCGGGCGCCACTCGAGCTCGCGGTCCACCGCCGCGGGCGGCAGATGCGGCAGCGCCGCGCGGGTGGTGCGCTCGAGGATGGCGAAGGCGCTCGGGTCGCGCACCAGTGTGTGCGAATCGATGAGTCCGAGCAGCAGCTTGTCGTAGCAGTAGGCGGGGAAGCGGTTCTTGTCGTAGAAGTCCTCGCCGATCGTCGCGGCGTACATCTGGTTCAGACGCAGCACCCTGGCGCGCGCCTCGGCCGAGCCGGTGATCGCGTGATAGCGGGCAAGTGCCGACACCCACTGCCCGAAGGTGGCGCCCGGCGCGAATCCCGCATCGTCGCGATGCCAGTCGTAGCCTGCGTCGTAGTTGTACCAGCCGCCGAGGTCCTCGCCCGGAGCCCGCTGTCCGGCCATCTGGCGGAAGGGCCTGAGCAGGCTGTCCTCGCTCAGGCTCATGAGGACCGCGTGGGTGTTCTCGAGCTGGGCGCGGTGTGCGGCGCTGTCGACCGACACATCGCCGTAGTGGAACTGCGCGAGCGGCGGCGCGCTCGGATCAGCCGCGGCCGCTGCCAGGTGCGGCGCGCAGCCCGCGGCGGCGGCGCCGAGGGCGAGTCGCGCGAACTCGCGGCGCGAAAGCGGCATGCGGCTCATGCGCGCATGCTACGGCAGCGGCGCCCGCTCAGGTATATTGCCGCGCTGCTTGAGAATTCGAGGGGACCCGTGCGGTGAAGGCTTCGGTGGCGCGGCGGGCGGCTTCCGCCCTGAGTGTGGCGGCGGCGCTGCTGCTGCCGGTCGGCGCGGGCAGCGCCCCGGTCCGGGCAGCTGCGGCCGCACCGCTCGACTTCGAGGTCGACGACGCACTCAACCTCAATCGCTTCCTGCGCACCGGTCCGGTGGCGGCGCACCTGCTGCTGCGGGCGGGGGACGAGCCGCGGATCCTCATCGCTTTCCCGGCGGGCAACTCGGGCGTCGGACTGTGGTTCGAGAAGGGCGCGGCCGCGAGCGGCTGGAAACTCTCGGGGCCGCCGCGGCCGATTCATGCGACCGACGCCCGCGGCCGCGCCCTGAACGGCATCGCCGCGGACGCCACCGTCAGCGCACCGGTGCTGGTGCCGCGACAGGCGGTGCTTTCCAGCATCCGGGTGCTGCGCGACTACCAGCAGCTTAAGAGCCTGCCGCCGCAGCTCGCGGCTGCGCCGCTCGAGCAGGGCCGGACACTCGCCTGGTCACGCGAGCGCCTCGACGGCGCGCTCAGCTATCGGCTCACGCTCGAGGTCACCCGCGGTGAGCTCGCGGGCGGGCGGATCATGGCCGGCGCCGACGGCACCATCGGCGTGCGCATCACCGCTCTCACCGGCGAGACGCCGCTTACCCCGCTCGAGAGCAGCGAGCTCCTCGAGGACGCCGCGGCCGATGATCCGGCGACGCGCAACACGCTCGCCTTCCTCGCCTACCGCGAGAAGCTGCTGGCGGGCTCGTGGCGCTTCGACACCTACTTCGGGCGCGACACGCTCATGTCGGCGCGGCTGCTGATGCCGGTGCTGCGGCCGACGGCGGTCGAGTCGGCTCTCGCCTCGGTGCTGGCGCGACTCTCGCCGCGCGGCGAGGTGGCGCACGAGGAGGACATCGGCGAGCAGGCGGTGCTCGATCACCTGAAGGCGGACGGCGTGCGCTCGGCCGCGCCGGTGTACGACTACAAGATGATCGACGGCGACTACCTGCTGGCACCGGTCGCGGGCGAGTGGCTGCTGCACGATGTGCGCGGCCGCGCGCGTGCGGGCGCGTTCCTGGCCGCCGCGGCCGGCGCTCGCCGCGGCACGCGCGGCGCGGCGCTGATCGACAATCTCCGCCTGGTGCTCGACAACGCCGCCGCCTTCGGCGCCGATCCGCGCAAGGCCAACCTCATCGGGCTCAAGCCCGGTTACTCGGTCGGCGAGTGGCGCGACAGCGAGCACGGTCTCGGCGGCGGACGCTATCCCTACGACGTCAACGCGGTGCTGGCGCCGGCGGCGCTCGCCGCCGCGGCCGAGCTCTATGCGAGTGGACTGCTCGAGCCTTATCTCGCCGCGGCGGATCGTGCGCGGCTCGCGCGCGCCGCGCAGCTCGCGCAAGTCTGGCGCCGCGAGGCGCCGCCGCTCTTCGACGTGAGCATCGCGAACCAGGCGGCCGCGGGCGCCGTGTTCAGCTATGCGACCGCGGAGAAGGTCGCGGCGCTCCCGGCCATCGCCGCGCTCGGCGCGGGCGAGGTCAGCTTTCACGCGCTCGCGCTCGATGCCGCCGGCGAGCCGATTCCGGTCATGCATTCGGACGAGGGCTTTGCGCTGCTGTTCGCGGATCTCGACGCCGCGAGCGTCGAGCGCGCCGTGAGCGTGGCGCTGCGCCCGTTCCCCGCCGGCCTCATGACCGAGGTGGGGCTGCTGGTCGCCAATCCGGTGTTTGCTCCGCCGGCGCTGCAGGCGCTGCTCAATCGCAACGCCTATCACGGCACGGTGGTCTGGTCGTGGCAGCAGGCGCTGTTCGCCGCGGGCCTGGCGCGCCAGCTGGCGCGCGGCGATCTGCCGGCCGGCGTGCGCGCCCATCTCGAGCGCGCGCAGCAGCAGCTGTGGGCCGCCATCAACGGCACCCGCGCATGGAGCAACTCCGAGCTCTGGTCGTGGTCCTTCAGCGAGCGGCACTATCACGTCGCGCCGTTCGGCAGCGCCGCGGCGGATGCCGACGAAGCCAACGCCGCGCAGCTCTGGAGCACCGTGTACCTGGCCGTGAAGCCGCCCGCCGGATTGGAGAACATGCCATGAGCCGCGCCCACCTCGTGCTGATCGAAGGCATGCTGCTGCTGGGCGCCGCGGGGCTGTGCGCGGCGAGCGACGATCAGGGCTTCGTGCTGCGCGGCGTAGCGCAGGATCTGCCGGCCTACTTCCCCGGCTATCTCGGCAACGGCTACATCGGCACGCTCAGCGCGCCGCGGGGTACCGAGCCGACCCGCAGCTATCTCGTGGGTTTCATGGATTACACGCCGGGCGACATGTCGCGCCCCGCGGCCGTGCCGGCCTGGAACGAGGTGGACTTCAGCGCGACTCCTCCGGGGGAGGGGCTCGCATGGCTCAACCGCGCGCAGCTCGACAGCCGCCACTTCGACGCCTGGCAGCAGACGCTCGATGAGCGCGCCGGCACTCTCACCACGAGCTATCGCTACGTCGATCACGGCCGCGCGACGGCCGTCGAGGTCACCACGCTGGTGAGCGAGGCCGCGCCGCACCTGGCGGCGACGCGCTTTGCCATCACGCCGGACTACGACGGCGTGGTGCATCTGTCGTTTCCGCTGCTGCTGTGGGCGAATCATGCGCCGCGCTTCCCGCTCGCCGAGATGAGCGGGCCGGAGGTCGAGGCGGCGGTCGCCGCCTATGGCCTGACGCTCGAGCCGAGTCCGCCGGCGACCTCCGACCGCGCCGCCATCTGGTATCCGGGCTATACCGAGGTGACGGCCAGCGACGGCGACGCGGCTTCCCTGTCGCTGTGGCTCGACGGCAAGGCGCCGCAGGGTCTCACCATGGGCATGGCGGCGGCGGTGGCGCTGCCCGCGGGCGCGACCGCCGAGACGGTGACCCTGCAGCGCGGCCGCTACCGCCTGGCGCTCGATATCTCCTTCCGCGTGGAGCGCGGTCGCAGCTACGCGTTTACCAAGTACGTGGCGCTGTCGCGCGCCGGCTGGGGCGGCAACGCGGCCGAGGACCTGACGCTGGCGCGCGAGGCGCGCCGCCGCGGCTTCGAGCAGCTGCTCACCGAGCAGCGCGCTGCCTGGGATGCGCTCTGGCAGTCCGACATCGTGATCGAGGGCGACCCGCGCGCGCAGCAGGTCGCGCACTCGGAGCTCTACTACCTGCTCGCGAGCTCGACGCCGGATACGGCCTGGTCGCCCGGGCCCGATGCGCTGACGCCGGGCTACACGGCGCACGTTTTCTGGGACAGCGACACATGGATGTTCCCGGCGCTGCTGCTGCTGCATCCCGAGCGCGCCAAATCCATGGTCGCCTTCCGCGAGCGCACGCTCGAGCCTGCGCAACAGCGCGCACGCCAGCATGGCTTCGCCGGGGCCATGTTCCCCTGGGAGTCCGATCCCGAGAACGGCTCCGACCAGACGCCGCACTCTGCGATCGTGCTGGCCGATACCGAGATCCACGTGACCGCGGACGTCGCCATCGCGCAGTGGCAGTACTACCTCGCCAGCGGCGATCGCGAGTGGCTGCGTGCCCACGGCTGGCCGGTGATCCGCGAGGCGGCGCGCTTCTGGGCGAGCCGCGCCACCTTCGATGCGCCGCGCAAGCGCTACGACATCGCCCACGTGACTTCAGTCGCCGAGTCCTACAACGACATCCCGAACGACACCTTCACCAACGTGTCGGTGGCCAGGGTGCTCAACATCGCGGTCGCGGCCGCGAAGCTCAGCGGCGCCCAGCCCGATCCGCTGTGGGAGCGCATCGCGAAGCTCCTCTACATACCCATGGCGCCGGACGGCTCGCGTCACCTGCCGTTCGACCCGAGCGTACCGCTGCACGGCAACAGTGATTTTGGCGGCGGTCCGCTGCCGCTGCTGTTCCTGCCGCCGCTCGACCTGGACGCGAGCGCGAAGCTCCTGAGCGGCGATTACGCCTTCGCGGTGCGGCCGATGCCGCTCGCGCACGCCGCCGCTATCAGCATGGGACCGGCCCCGGCGATCGTCGCGGCGGCCACCGTGGGGGATGGCGAGGAGGCCGCGGCGCTGCTCGCCGGAAACTTGAGCGGCGGGACGCTCAAGCCTCCCTTCAACGTGCGCACCGAGACCGCGACCAACAACGTCGGGTACTTTCTCACGGGATCCGGAGGCTACATCCAGAGCCTCCTGTACGGGTTCACGGGACTGCGTATCCGCGAGCAGGGGCTGGTCGAAGCCTACGCGCCGCTGCTGCCGGCGGGCTGGAGCTCGCTCACGCTGCGCAACGTCAGCTTCCGCGGCCAGCATCTCGATATCCGCGTGGCGCGCGATGCCGCGGGCGCGGTGCGTCTGACGCGCGAGGTGCGTACCACGCCCTAGCTCCCCGTGCGCCGGCGTCCGCGGGCGCCGGGACGCGGCGTCGCGGCCTTGGGCTCGGGCAGCTCGACGGCCTTGCGCAGGTGCGGGTAGGGTTCGGTGGAGTGCGGGATGCCCATGGCGTCCACGAAGTGCGCCTGGAACTTCGGCTCGATCGCCGTCTCGATCTTCTCGACGCGATGCACCAGGTCCTCGATGGTCTTGCGCGAGGTCTTGTCCAGCAGTGCGATGCGCGCGCCGGTGCCGGCCGCGTTGCCGGCCGAGGACACCTGCGAGAGCTCGCAGTCGGGAATCATGCCGAGGATCATCGCGTACTTGACGTCGATGTGACTGCCGAAGGCGCCGGCGAGGCGGATGCGGTCGACGGTCGCGACGCCCATGCGGTCCATGAGCAGCTGCACCCCGGCGCGCAGCGCCGCCTTGGCGAGCTGGATCGCGCGCACGTCGTTCTGCGTGATCTGCAGGAGCGGCGCGCCGCGGTGCACGGTGTAGGCGAAGGTGCGCCCGGTCGGCACGATGCGCTCGCTGCGCGCGGCGAGCGCGCCGTCGATGACGCCGTCCTGGCTGATGATGCCGGCCAGGTACATCTCGGCGATCACCTCGATGATCCCCGAGCCGCACACGCCGGTAACGCCGGTGTGCGCGACGGCGTCAGCGAAGCCCGGCTCGTCCGACCACAGGTCCGAGCCGATTACCTTGTAGCGCGGCTCGAGGGTGGCCGGATCGATGCGCACGCGCTCGATCGCGCCCGGTGCGGCGCGCTGCCCGCAGCTGATCTGCGCGCCCTCGAAGGCCGGTCCCGTCGGGCTCGAGCAGGCGAGGAGGCGCGTCTCGTTGCCGAGCACGATCTCGGCGTTGGTGCCGACGTCGACCAGCAGCGTGAGCTTCTTCGAGAGATCCGGGCGCTCGGCGAGGATCATGCCGGCGGTATCGGCGCCGACGTGGCCGGCGATGCAGGGCAGGGTGTAGACGCGCGCGCCCGGATGGAGCTTCAGGTCGAGCTCCGTGGCGCGCAGCGCGAGCGCTGAGTCGGTCGTGAGCGCGAAGGGCGCGCCGCCGAGCTCCAGCGGGTCGATGCCGAGCATCAGGTGATGCATGATCGGATTGCCGACCAGTGTCATTTCGAGAATGTCGGCCGAGCTCACACCGGCCTCGCGCGCCACCTCTTCCGCCAGCGCATTCAACGCACCGCGCACCGCCTCGGTCATCTGCTGCGCGCCGCCCGGGTTCATCATGGCGTAGGACACGCGGCTCATGAGGTCCTCGCCGAAGCGGATCTGGGGATTCATGGCGCCGCTCGAAGCGACGACCTCGCCGGTCTCGAGATTGCAAAGATGCGCGGCGATGGTGGTCGAGCCGACGTCGACGGCGAGTCCGAAGGCCTTGTCGTGAAAGCCCGGCCATACGCCGATCAACTGCGAGCCGGCGTGCACCGCGACGGTGACGCGCCACTCGCCCTTGCGCAGCGCCGGCTGCAGGACCTGCAGCACCGCGAGATCGCAGCGCAGCGGCCCGAATTCCCATTCCTTGTGCAGCGCCTCGAGGAGCCGCTGCAGGTCGCCCGCCGGGTCGTGCATGTCGGGCTCGCGCACTTCGACGTAGTGCAGGTGCACCACCGGATCGAGCGTGATGGAGCGCGCGTCGGCCGCCTTGCGCACCACCTGGCGGTGCACCTGGCTGCCCGGCGGCACGTCGATGACGAGATCGCCCTCGATGCGGGTCGAGCACGACAGGCGATTCCCCGGGGGCAGGGGACGGCGGCGCGCGAAACTCTGCTCCGCCTCGCTGACCGCCGAGACGTGCGCGGCGCTGGATGTCACGCCGTGCTTGGGGAAGTCGCCCTCCATGACGAGCACCTGGCAGCGCCCGCAGATCGCCCGCCCGCCGCACACCGAGTCGACGTCGACGCCCAGGCTGCGCGCCGCGGTGAGCAGCGGCGTGCCGACCGGAAAGCGTCCGCGCTTGCCGGAGGGCGTGAAGACGACCAGCGGGTCCCTGGAAGTCATGCCTGGCCTTGCGCGCGCCTCCGGTGTCCACCCTCGCGCCGGCCGCGCGCCGCGCCCTCGGGGGTAGCCGCGGCACCGCCGCCGGCGGCCATGGGCGGCGCCTCGCGGAAGCGCCTGATCCAGCGCGCGCAGTCCGGGTCGTGGCCCATCATGACGTCCGCGCCCATGCACGCCTTGACGATCTCGACGTGCATCGGGTTCATGATCGCGGAGGTCATGCCGGCGCCGATCGCCATGGAGAGGAACACCGCGCTGATGCCCTCGCGCGCCGGCAGCCCGAAGCTGATGTTGGAGGCACCGCAGGTCGTGTTGACCTTCAATTCGGTGCGCAGCCGTCCGAGCAGCCGCATGACCTGCACGCCCGCCTGGTTGATGGCGCCGATCGGCATGACGAGCGGGTCGACCACGATGTCGCTCACCGG